>CAVFUV010000105.1:0-7388 GCA_963625735.1 bacterium | reverse complement strand
GAAAAAGAATAAATTATGATGTTCTCATTTAAGGTGAGAGCTCTTGTTTTGTTGGTAATTCTTTTATTGTAAAACATTTTTTTATTTCTACAATTGTATAATAACATGTCATTTATTGCATGTCAATGTAGATAAAACGAATATGGCAATATTTGTATAAATGCACAAAATGCTTATAAATGCTTTGCTTAACTTGACTTGGATATATTTGAATTGATTTATACATTTCATAGTTATATTTGTATATTCTCAGCTTTAATATTTTCGGAGGCGATTTTATGCCATGCGGTGTTGTAATAAATATCGGCAAGGGTGCGTTTAAAGAGCAGGCTCTGTCCTTTTCAAAGAAAAATAATATCCCCGTGACGGACGCACCGGGCGACGAACTGACCCTCGTTTTTGACAGCGGGGGAGTGTCGCTTTCGGGCTTCGGACTGACATTTCGAGGGGATTTCGAGAACATGCTCCACCGTGTGACAAACGGCAGACTGGCACATGAAATGCTCGTAAAGGCGGCAAAAAACGACGGCGAAAATCTCAAGGCGATTGATGCCACGGCAGGCATGGGCGAAGACAGTTTTCTGCTCGCGGCATACGGCTATAATGTGACACTCTGCGAGCAGAATCCGATTATAGCGATTCTGTTAAAGGACGCCATCCATCGTGCCTCCAAAAATCCGCGGCTTAAAGAAATCGCCTCGAGAATGACTCTTCAGAACACCGACAGCATCAATTATATGTCCGAAAACAAATCGTCGGTTGATGTAATATATCTTGACCCGATGTTCCCGGCACGCCAAAAATCGGGGCTTATCAACAAGAAGCTTCAGCTTATACAGAAGCTTGAGCCGCCCTGCTCCGATGAAATCGACCTGTTTAACGCCGCACTCATCGCAAACCCCTCCAAAATCATCGTAAAACGACCGCTCAAAGCCCCCACGCTTGCGGACCGAAAACCGACGTTTTCGCTGATGGGGAAGGCGATAAGGTACGATGTGTATACAATTGGCAATCAGGCGCAGAGTGGAGTGTGGAGTGTGGAGAGTGGAGTTAAGACAGAAAATGCAACTAATCAAGAAAAATCAATTTTTAAGTTTGCGAAGCTTATATAATCCAAGTCCGCAGGACTTCTTGTTTTAGGTTGTCGGACCGCTGCCGCCGGTCCTCATTAGTCGCTACGCCAAAAATCATTCACCGGATGATTTTTGTCTGCGACATTATGCATTATGCATTATGCATTCTGCATTGTCCGGCGATTATCGAAAATTAATATATTCTCGTAAGACTGCAAAAAATGATTAAATGACAGTTAAAAACCGCTGCGTTTTCCAACACATTGTACCGATAATATGGTTTATCTCCGTAAAGTGTTGCTTTTTTCGGAGCGGATTGCTAAAATAAACGGCGATGAAAAAAATACGGCTCTGAAAATCACGTCAAAGCCGAAAAACGGAGAGATGAAAATGTCACACAAACCCTATCTTGTAAAACCCGGCATGGAATCGTGCTATGAGTATCTTCTCAACTGTCACGAAAAAATTTCAGCCGATGTGGGCGACTATGACGCTTTTGTAAATGTCGATTGCCCCACAAAAATCAGTGAAATGATTAACGATGTCGAAAAGCTCGCCGCATTCCTTGTAAAGAGCGGCTTCAAAAAAGGCGATGTTCTCACGGCGTTCCTGCCCACATCCCCTCACGCTTTCGTTATATTCTACGCCTTCAGCAAAATCGGCGTAATTACCGACTTTGTTCATCCCCTCACTCCTCCCGACGCTCTTGCCGAGCAGTTAAAGCTCGTCAGGACCAAGGGTATATTTATTCTTGACCGTTCAGCCGCAAAATACGCGGATGTAATCAAGGATTATTTCACAGTCATATGCTCGGTATCCGACTTTACCACGGGCAAGATTAAAGAAGCTGTCATGGCAGACGAAGCCAAGTGCCCCGCAGTGCCAGAAGGCGACAATATCCACTTCTTCAAGGATATTCTTGCGGGTGATTTCGGCACCGTTCCCACAATAAAGAACCCCGGCAAGGACCCGGCAATCTATCTTCACGGCAGCGGCACGACAGGCAGGTCAAAGACCGTTATTCTGTCTTCCTTCGCCCTTAACAGCGCGGCATACGGCTCATATTATTACGATGTCAATATGCCCTTCTCAAACGGCGGCGCGTATAACCTGTGCATTCTGCCCTGCTTCCATTCGTTCGGCGTATCAACCGGCATTCACTACTGCTCCTGCGTCGGCATTGCCGGTATAATCATGCCGAAGTTTGACGCACACAAGGCAAACGACTACATAAGCCGCTATAAGGTTCAGTACATTTCCGGCGCGCCTTCGATGTTTATGAAGATGATGGCTGAGGACAATTTCAAGAACGACGGACTTAAAAATCTTGTCGCCATGTATTCGGGCGGCGATATAGTCAGCGAACAGTTCCTTGCCGATTTCAACAAGGCTCTTGCCGAAAACGGAAGCAATGCCAACATTTTCCGCGGCTGGGGACTTACCGAGATGTGCGGCGTATGTACAACAAACAATTCCGAGGGGCACAAGCCCGAGTCAATCGGCAGACCGCTCACCGGAATGGTCATCAAGTCAATTGACGAGGACGGCAATGACCTTCCCGCAGGCGTAAACGGCGAACTGTGCGTATGCAATGACAGCATAATGAACGGCTATCTGCCCGACGGCGAGGTAACCGAGAGCGGCATCTACACCGACAAAGACGGCAAGCAGTGGATTCACACTGGCGACATGGGCTATGTTGACGAAGACGGATTTGTATTCTTCACAGGCCGCAAAAAGCGTATTATCATAATTTCCGCATACAATATTTATCCTTATACAATCGAGCAGAAGGTTATGACCCTTCCCTTTATCGATGAAGCGTGTGCCGTTCAGGGCTACGGCGACGACAAAAAGCCGCTCGTAAAGCTGTGCGTTACACTTAAAGACAAGACAATGAACGAGGATGACGCAAAGGCAAAAATTCTCGAATTCTGTCAGAACAATCTCAACAGCTTCTCCGTTCCCAGAAAGATTGTCATTATGGATGCAATGCCCAGAACAAAGATGGCAAAGCTTGACTTCCTTGCAATGACAGACCCCCTGCCGGAAGGATGCTGATAATCAATTAGCAGTTAGCAGTTAGCAATTAGCAATGTCGGAAGACACTGTGTGTCTTGGATTTATAAGCTTCGCAAGAGGCAAGAGTTAGCAAGGAGCAAGGAGCAAGGAGCAGTGTCGGAAGACACTGTGTGTCTTGGATTTATAAGCTTTGCGGACATTAAAGCTGATTTTCTGCGACAGTGTCACTTGGTGCGAAGCTATATAATCTAAGGCACGCAGTGCCTTCCTTGCTCCCCGGCACCCGGCCCCGATCCCCGACCCCCTTCACATTTTCCGCATTTTCACTTTGCCGCTTCTCCGGTGAGGTGAATTTTTTTTCTGTTGCAACCGCTTTCGATGTGTGGTATTCTGTATACAGAAGAAAGGCGGAAGGTGATTTTATGATTTCAACAATTTTCAAGAGTGTAGTTGAATTTTTCCTTTCAATAGCACTGTGTCTTAATCCGTTGCTCGGCTGCGGAATGGGCGTTGAAGTTCAGCCGTACAACGCGGCAAACGAGAGTGAAGTACGTATTGTTCAGTTCAATCTCAGAGGCTTCGGCACAGGCAAAAAGTCGGTTGCGTACCGCTCTATCGGCATGACAGCACTGCTCAATGAAATTCATCCCGATTCAATGGGATTTCAGGAGGCAACATACGCATGGATGCTGTGTCTTCAGAACTATCTGACAGACTACGCCTATGTCGGTGTCGGCAGAGATGACGGCGGCATAATGGGTGAGTACAGCCCGATATTCTATCTTAAAGATAAATACACTCTTCTCGACAGCGGCACATTCTGGCTGTCGGAAACTCCCGACGAACCGGGCTCGAAAAGCTGGGGCAGTGCCTGTACCCGTATATGCACATGGGCTCTTCTCGCGAATAAGGAAACGGGCAAGATTTACGCTCATCTCAACACGCATCTTGACCATGTAAGCGACAGTGCCCGCACGCATCAGATGGATCTTGTGTTGCAGAAAGCAAAGGAGTATATCGGTAATTATCCCGTGGTGCTCACGGGCGACATGAACGATGACAGCAATTCGAATATGTATGCTGCGGCGACTTCCGTTCTTGTCGACACAAGGCTCGCGAGCCCCGAGACGGATAATACGGCGACGTTCCACAATTACGGTCTTTCGGTGACAAACAGAATTATAGACTATGTTTTCGTGTCGTCGGATGTAACTCCCGTTAAGTATGACGTAATAGACGAAAAGCCGAACGGGGATTATGTTTCCGATCATAACGGAATCTGTGTTGATCTGAAGTTCTGACGGGACGCGAGGAGCGACAGCGACGAGCGTATGAGGAGCGACAGCGACGAACGTGCGACCGACGGGAGGGAGCATGCGTGCGGAGCACGCAGGCGGACGACAGGAGGGAGCACGGCCGCGACGATGCGGCACACTCAGGCGGTCATCCGGACCGACTGAGCGTGTCTTGCGAGGAGCGGCGAGGTCCACGGCGGCAACCCAGGCCGGCCTCCCGAAGACAGCCCCACACACAAACAGAGACGCAAATAAAAAAAACAATCCGACGGGCAAAAGTGCCTTTGGGGTTGTTTTTTTGCTTTTATTTATGTTCGAAAAAAACTGTGAATTTGTGTTATGTATTACAGATGCAATTATTCATTATATTCGCACGGGTATATCTGTTTTAATCAGGGTGTTTGTTTCGCGGAAAATCAGCCTTAATGTCCGTGAAGCTTTATAAATTCAGGACACGTAGTGTCTTCCGAAACTGCTCCTTGCTGACTTCCCGCAGGCATTTTCTTACTGAACTTAATATCGAAGACCCTGTTTTTTATAGAAATCTATCATGCTTCTGTCGCATAACAGAAACGGGGTTTTGTTTTTCTGCAAAATTCTGTCACAGCAGTATTGACAGAGTCTTGTGGCAAGATGTTGCCCACGTACATCCGGTCGGGTGAATATATCGCCTATAAGCGCGTATTTTTCGTTAACGGCAATCAAAGAGGCTGTTGACATAAGCCTGTTTTCACTGTCATATATGCCGTAGACCGCCGCCATATTGCGGTTTGAACAGCGAACACGGAATGTATAACGAAGCTCATCCCCACGTGTCATATTTCCGCCCGTAAAAAGCAGAAAGGCATCCGAAATCTCTTTGCCTGTCAGCCTTCTTATATTATCGCTTTCACAGTGCCGGCGCTCGCCATTGTACACCATAACTGCGGGTGCGTCGCCCTTTATCTCACCGCTCGGCAGAAGCTCGGCATTGCGGAAAACAAACTCTCTGTTGTCCCGGAAACGGTAAATTATATCTCCGGCAACAAAAAGCAGGTCTTTAATCCGGCCGTTTTCATCTGCACCGATTTTGAAAAGCTCCGCCGACAACTCGCCGTCAACAACAATATGCGTGTAACTCTGCGTTCCGAGTAAAGAGAACTTCAGACTGTCTTTTATCCTGTCAAGCTCAGCGGGGGCAGGGGAGCGGTAAATCAGATTTTCCGTCAGATACATATTGTGTTTAATCGTCGTCCTTGTCGCCCTTGCCGAATTTCTTCAGAAATTCCGGACGGCTGTCGTCATCCTCTTCGGATTGTGCGGGGGCAAGCTTTGTCACAACGGTTTTTTCTATTCTGTGGAATTTGACCGACTCAACCTTTACCGAGAGCAGTTCCGTTTCAAATGACGGAGTCGTGCCGTCCGCCGGAACAGCGCCCAGAATACTCAGAACATAGCCGCCGAAGGTCTCGCAGTCCTCGCACCCTAAATGAATGTCAAGCTCCTCCTCGACATCCTCAATAAGAGCCGTGCCCCATATCTGCCATGTGTTTTCGTCAAGCGGCTTAATATCGGGCTCGCCGCCGTTTTCGGCAAGTGTGTCCTCGTCAAATTCGCCGACAAGACACTCAAGAATATCCGTAAATGTTACAACGCCTTCCATACCGCCGTACTCGTCAACGACAATAGCGAACTGCTCGCCCTTCGTCTTCATGTTCTTAAACAGAATATCAACACGAACGGTGTCCGGCACAAGATACGCTTTTTTGACAGCCTGATTTAAGACATTGTCTTTAGTTTTGTTCTTAAGACGGAAATAGTCTTTTGCGTTTAGTACGCCTATAATGGTGTCAACCGTGTCGCCGCAGACGGGATAGAAAGTGTGACGGCTCTTGTGGATAATTTCCTCCCACTCTTCGACCGTGTCGTCAAGGCTCAATATGTCAACCTGTGTTCTGTGCGTCGCAATTTCGCTTACAACCGTGTCGTCGAACTCGAAAACATTCTGCAGAAGCTCTTTCTCCTGCTTGCCTATCGTGCCTTTTTCACTGCCGACATCTATCATCATGCGGATTTCTTCTTCCGATGCCGTGTCCTCTTCTTCATTGGGGTCAATTCTGAAAAGACGAAGAACCCCGTTTGTGGAAACGCTCAACAGCCATACGATAGGTGCGAAAAGCTTTGATATAAACGCGATAACACCCGATATACCGAGAGCCATGCTCTCCGTCTTTTTCATTGCTATTCTTTTGGGAACAAGCTCACCGAAAACTATCGTAAAGAATGACAGAATAAGCGTTATTACGATAACCGACACCGAGCTTAAAACATTTCTGCTCGTCTCGGGAACGCCCAGAGAAATAACCCAGTCAACAAGCGGCTCCGAGAAGTTGTCTGCGGCAAAAGCCGAACCTAAGAAGCCCGCTAAAGTAATGGCAACCTGAATTGTCGACAGAAAACGCGCGGGTGTGCTTGTGATTTTTACAAGCCGCTTTGCCCTGCGGTCACCCTTCTTTGCCATCGCTTCAAGCTTTGCGTCATTCATTGATATTATCGCTATCTCCGCCGCCGCGAAAACGGCATTCAGAGCTATAAGAATAACCTGTAAAATAAGTTGGGGTAAAATGCCCATAATGTAAAAAAACCTCCGTTAAAACACAAAAAACACAACCCGGCGAAAATCTATCGCGAGCCATGTTTCATACTTAAAATATTAAATTTCCGAATAAGGGGACGGGTGATGTACTGTCGCCGTCAGCGTTATCCACAGTTATTATTCCTTTCGGTAATTAAGTTAATGACAATTTTAGCACATATCAGAGCGTATGTCAATAATAAATGTATAATTTAAAGGGGTCGGGGGTCGGGGATAAATTAGCAATTAGCAATGAGCAATTAGCAATTTCGGAAAACGCCAAGGCGTTTTGGATTATATAAGCTTCGCCTTTTGCGAAGCCATCTCCATGAACCTGTCAAGTTTTTTGGACAAATAAAGTTCGTAAAAAACTAACAGTTACGA
>CAVFUV010000104.1:0-7392 GCA_963625735.1 bacterium | reverse complement strand
CTTAGGCCATAATATATAATATAATAAAATATAAAATCCGAACGGAGGTAATACCAATGGACATTATTAACAGCACATTTGACGACGCGATTCTTAAGGATTACGCCGAACAGTTTACGAAAAACACTTCTATTCCGTCGGAATGCTTCGAAAAATACAACATAAAAAGAGGCCTTCGCAACGCCGACAACACGGGCGTTATGGCAGGCATTACACGCATCTGCTCAGTTGAGGGCTACTATATAGACGATGGCGAAAGAATACCCAAAGACGGCCATCTGCGTTACAGAGGCATAGATTTATACGACTTTGTCGACGGATGCAAGACAGACGACCGCTTCGGCTATGAAGAAATTGTATATCTTCTGCTTTTCGGCGCTCTGCCCACAAAAGAACAGCTTGACACATTCCACGATGTTCTGACCGCAAACCGTGAGCTGCCTTATGACTTTATCGAGGATGTCATAATGCACGCTCCGTCACCGAATGTCATGAACAAAATGGCGTCATCGGTTATGGCTCTTTACGCTTATGACGAGAACCCCGACGATGTATCCGTCGAAAATGTTCTGCGTCAGTCGATAAGACTTATCGCAATGCTCCCGTCGATTATGGCGTATTCATATCAGGTCAAACGCCGTCATTTCTATAAAAAGAGCATGTACATTCACACTATAAAGCCCGAGCTTTCAACGGCGGAGACAATTCTTCGTGCCACTCGTTCCGACAAGCTCTTTACCGACCGTGAGGCAAAGCTTCTTGATCTGTGTCTTATGCTTCACGCGGATCACGGCGGCGGAAACAATTCCACATTTACAACACGGTGCATAACTTCATCGGGCACGGATACGTATTCGGCAATTGCCGCGGGTATCGGTTCGCTTAAGGGCTTCCGTCACGGCGGTGCCAGCATAAAGGTTGCCGAAATGACCGATGACATTATAGCCCACGTAAAAGACATAACGGACGAAGAAGAGGTTGAAGCGTATCTTCGCAGGATGGTCCGCAAGCAGGCGGGCGACGGCACGGGACTTATCTACGGTATGGGTCACGCCGTCTATACGATCTCGGACCCCAGAGCTGTTATTCTCAAACGCAATGCCGAGGCTCTCACAGCCGAAAAAGGACTGCATGACGAGTGGACACTGCTTGACATAATCGAGCGTGTGACACCACGTGTGTTCCTTGAAGAAAAGGGCAATCAGAAGCCGCTGTGTGCAAACGTTGACCTTTATTCGGGGCTTGTCTATAAGACGCTCGGCATTCCGCAGGATCTGTTTACTCCCATGTTCGCATGCGCGCGTGTCGCGGGATGGTGCGCACACCGTCTTGAAGAAATCTCCACAAGCGGCAGAATTATGCGGCCGGCATACAAGAGCCTTCAGAAGTGCTCGGAGTACACGCCGCTGGAGGAAAGAAAGTAAAAAAACAACAGTCTGCAAGGAGCGGCACAAGTTAGCAAGGAGCAAGAAGCAGCACAAGTTAGCAAGGAGCAAGGAGCAAGGAGCAGTGTCGGAAGGCACTGCGTGCCTTGGATTATATAGCTTCGCTAATGATTAGTTTTTTCGTGAAATAACTAACTTGATGTAGTATCATAATGCAAAATATCGCAGACAAAAAAATCATCCGGTGAATGATTTTTGGCGTAGCGACTAATGAGGACCGGCGGCAGCGGTCCGACAAACCGAAAACAAGAAGTCCTGCGGACCTGATTTATATAGCTACGCAAACATTCAGATTAATACATAATCGTAGGGTTATCTTTTTGCGAAGCTTTATAATCCAAAACGCTTTAGCGTTTTCCTTCACTGCTCCTTGCTCCTTGCTAACTTTTTATGCTCCTTGCTCAATCTATTCTAATTGTTAATTATTTTTCGAGGTGCTTTGAAAATGAAAATGGCAAAGACATCAAAAAAAGGCTTAGACATTCTGTTAACCGGCGGCATCGCTTTGGGGCTTATCGTTGTGCTTACGGCGATACGCACCTATCAGATGCTTAAAATCACCGATTATTCAACCGGATTTTTCACGGATTCCTCAAATCCCACGGTTTTGGCGTTCTATATTCTGGCAGTGCTGTTCCCGATTGCAACGCTCATTCTCGCGAAGTTCACGGATAAGAGCAGCGCAAGGGATGTATACACTCCCCGCCGTGATATCATAAGAGGCTGCGCGTCTCTTCTTTTTGCCGTCGCAACAGTAAGGGACACTGTGACCGTGATTACCGAGCTTATGACGGGTGCGGACGAGATGGGCTATTCATCCGTCGCATACATAAAGTCGGAGGGCAAATATCAGGTTCTTGCCGGCATACTGTTCGCACTGCTGTCCGCTGTGCTGTTTGTCATAAACGCCGTAACGGACTTTACGGGTTCGGGCAAGGCGGCAAAGCTCAAGCTGCTTCATCTTTTTCCGTCACTCTGGCTGTTTACAAAGCTTGTAGGCTACTTCTCGGTCACGGCAAGCTACATAAAAGAACCGCAGTTTCTTCTGCTTATATTCGCAACCGCATTTCTGATGCTCTTCCTGTTTGAGGACGCGCGTTACGAGTGCGGCATAGGCGGCAAGAACAGCAAGACGGCATTCCGTGTAAGCGGCATAGTCGCCGCAGGGCTTCTGACCGCTCTTATCATACCCGATCTTATCGCCGGAATTACGGTTGAGGGCTACACGGGTGTTGTAAATGCGGAGTTCGCGACATGGCAGTCGGCAGGGCTTGTTCTTGTCGTTTCGTTCCTTACCGGCAGAATTACCGCTCCCAATTATCACGAGAGAAAAAAGATGCGGCTTGATGCCGCGGAAGAAGAAAAGGCCGCCGAAAACATTGTTGAAACGGTCGCTTTTGACAAGGAAGAAGACATTGAGAATATACCTACCGTAAGAGCCGTGCCCGTCGGAATAGAAGAAGAGGTTGCCGACACCGCCCCTGTGGAGGTCGAGGCAGAACCCGTTGACAGCACGGAGGCGTAAATGGATTTTACGGCATTTCGTGAAGCGTTTCTGACATCCGCACGACAGGTCATAATTCTGTATATCATGGTCGCAGTCGGGTTTATCTGCGACAAGACGGGGCTGTTTACCGAAAAGACGGCAAGAGCGTCAAACAATCTGCTTTTCTATGTTGTTACGCCGTGCGTGATTGTAGAGTCGTTTCTGACAACATCCCTGACGGATGAAACCGCGGGGTGGCTTCTTAAGGCGGCGCTCGGGTCTGTGATTACACATGTTGTCGCAATTGTGATTACACTGCCGTTTTTCAGAGATAAAAACGATCCGCTCAGCGGTGTATTCAAATTCGCCTCGGTCTACGGTAACGTCGGATATATGGCACTGCCGCTTGCGGGTGCGGTGCTCGGAGAAACGGGAATATTCCTGTGCAGTGTGGGCGTTGCGGTATTTCAGCTTTTCTGCTTTACACACGGGGCGTTTGTAATGTCAAGAGGCGGCGAAAAAAAGTCCGTCGACATAAAAAGCATGCTGTTAAACCCCGGTGTGCTCGGCATTGCGGTCGGACTGCCGTGCTTCCTGCTTAAGATAAAGCTCCCCGATGTCATAATGACACCTGTATCGTATCTGGGCGATCTTAACACGCCGTTTGCCATGGTGTGCCTCGGTACATATATGTCACAGGCGGGGCTTAAGACACTGATAAGCGACAAAAGACAGGTGCTGACGGTTTTTTTGAAGCTCATAGCACTGCCCGCCGTGATGCTTGCCTTTATGAAGCTTACGGGATTTTTAAGCGGAACACTGCTGACTGCGTGCCTTATA
Organism: bacterium; assembly: GCA_963625735.1. Taxonomy (GTDB): domain Bacteria; phylum Bacillota; class Clostridia; order Oscillospirales; family Acutalibacteraceae; genus RUG806. The sequence goes on along the minus strand of CAVFUV010000104.1, from coordinate 3,621 downwards.
CAGGCCGCCGCGCCGTGTGCCAACAACACCGTCATGTTCGCCGCAAAATATGACAGGAACACGGGTACGGCTTCAAAAACCGTCGCACTGTCGTCGCTCGTGTCGATGATTACGATGCCGGCTGTGATTGCGCTGTGTAATTAGCAATTAAAAACAGTATCCAGTGGCCAGTGGCCGGTATCCGGTGTCGGAAGTCCTGCGGACTTGATTTATATAGGCTTCGCAGACATTCGGCTTGACCGCATACGGTAAACTTATTTTTTGCGAAGCTTTATAATCCAAAACGCTTCAGCGTTTTCCTTGTTCAGTGGCCACTGGATACCGGCCCCTGACCACTTTATTCATTGCTAATTGAAAAAGCTCCCCGGTTTCACTAAGAATTTAATTTAGGATAAAGTTTATGAAAGATTTATTCTGCTCCTTGCCATTTGGTTTTTCTTCCTTCGACGCAATAAAAGACCGTCTTATTGACTGTCGGGCGAAGGCGCGTCTTCCCGAAAACGCGAAAACGGTTATATCACTGCTGTTCCCGTATTATCTGGGTGAGGAGTATTACGAAAACTCAAATGTTTCACGCTATGCCGTGAGTGAAGACTATCATATTATCACAAAGAAAATTACGGATGAAATTCTGTCCAACCTAAGACGCGAATATCCCGAAAACGCGTTTGAGGCGTTTGTCGACAATTCGCCCCTGCCCGAAGTTCGCTGTGCCGTATCGGCTGGGCTTGGGGTTATGGGCAAGAATAACCTGTTCATAAATAAAAAATACGGCTCGTGGGTATTTTTGGGAGAAATTGTTACCGACAGATATTTTCCGCCGTACGAAGGCTCTTTAAGCTATTGCGCGGGGTGTGACAGATGCGTCATGGCGTGTCCGATGGGCGCGCTGGATGAAGGAAAAATCAACCCCGAAAAATGTCTGTCGTATCTCTCGCAGAAAAAAGGCGAGCTGCCGCCCGGGATTGCCGAAAAAATGGCTGAATACAACTGCGTGTGGGGCTGTGACATATGTCAGAAGGCTTGCCCGATGAACATTAACGCCGAAAAAACTCCCATCCGCGAATTTTTCGACACCGCCGAACCGCACATAACACACGACACCCCGATTGAAAACCGCGCGTTTGCGTGGAGAGGGGAGAAGGTTATAAGACGGAACTTGGCTCAGACCGAAAAAAAGTGAGCAGAGTCGGTATGCTCTGAGTGTGGAGTGTGGAGTGTGGAGAGTGGAGTGTGGAGTTGGCTTCGCAAAAGGCGGACCTTTATAATCCAAAACGCTCCGGCGTTTTCTTGATTTTGGATTGTCGGACCGTTCCGCCGGTCCTCATCAGTCGCTACGCCAAAAAATCATTCACCGGATGATTTTCGCCTGCGACATTATGCATTCTACATTATGCATTCTACATTCATATTGTGCATTTTACATTCGTATTGCTTTACCCAAATTATGAATACAAAAAAGAGGTTGTATTTATGAAATTAATAGTTGCCATCATAAACAAAGAAGATTCTTCAACCGTTGTCACAAGGCTTAACAAGGCGGGGCTTATGTCCACAAGGCTTTCTACTACCGGCGGTTTTCTGCGTGCCGGGAACGTAACGCTTTTAATCGGCGCGGAAGACGGGCGTGTGGACGAAGCGTTAAAGATAATAACGGAGTGCTGCAAAAAGCATACCGAGATAATACAGTCATCGAGCATCGCAAACGCCGAGCAGTATTTTACCGCTCTGCCCGTTGAGATTACGGTCGGCGGTGCTACCGTGTTTGTGCTTGATGTCGAAAAGTTCTTAAAGGTATAAATCAAGATGATTTTTTCGGATAATTCAATTCCCGAGGCGACAAGAACGGCTGTGCAAAACCTTGCCGCCCGCCGCAGACTGCCCCAGAGTGTAATGCTCACGGGCGGCAGCGAGAAGCTGAGAAAAGACAGCGCGAGGGAAATTATTTCCGCCGTCCTGTGCTCCGCGGAAAGCGGTGTGCCGTGCGGCAGATGTTCAGACTGCTTCAAGGTAAAAAAGGGCGTACACCCGGATGTCATTGTAATTGAGCCTGCAAAGGGCAGAAAAAAGATTTCTGTCGAGCAGATAAGAAACGAAGTGCGTGACACCATGTACTTAGCCCCGAACGAAGCCGAAAACAAGGTGTATTATTTCCCCGAGGTCGATGAGTCGCTGTCGGACATAGTTCAGAACGCCCTTCTTAAATCGATAGAAGAGCCGCCCGATTTTGTGATGTTTCTGTTTACGTCCGTTCGCCGTGAGTGCTTTCTGACAACGGTTATTTCAAGAACGGTCGAGTATTCTTTAGGCGACATAAACACGGCGACATCCAGAAAGAAGGACGAAAAGGTAAGTGAAATTCTGTCCGGAATAATCAAAGCGATGCTCGGCGGCACGGAGTATGACATAATGATGTCCCTGGCGCCGATGAACAAAGACAGGGATATTATGAAGCGTGTCGCGGTCAAATTGAATGAAGCGGCAAGAGACGTGGCGGCGGAGCAGGCGGGAGTGAGACTGTTGTCCGACAATGAGACGCTCGCGATAAATATGGCATCAAGATTATCGGTTCGGCAGATACTGATGCTCAAAGACACAGCCGACAGAATAATATCGCTTGCGGACGGTTACGCAAACGCGAATTTAATGATAACACAGTTTTCAATGATGCTTCAAAACGTCATTAACGCAAAATAAGGAGAACGCCATGGCAGAAGTTATAGGTGTAAAATTCAAGGAAACCGGAAAGGTTTATTACTTCGACCCGGCGGGGCAGACAGTCCCAAAGGGCAAAAAGGTTATAGTTGAAACAATAAGGGGGCTTGAGTGCGGCGAGTGCGCGAGCGAAAACAGGGAAGTCCCCGATGAAACAATCGTAAAGCCGCTCAAGGCCATCGTTCGTGTCGCGACAGAAGAGGATCTGCGGAAGGTCGAGGCAAACAAGGCCAAAGAAAAAGAGGCGTTTTCAATCTGCGAACAGAAAATAGCCCATTTCGGACTTGATATGCACCTCGTGGATGTCGAATACACATTTGACGGCTCAAAAATTCTGTTCTTCTATACCGCTCCCGAAAGGGTTGATTTCAGAGAGCTTGTAAAGAGCCTTGCGGGCGTTTTCAGAGTCCGCATAGAACTGAGGCAGATAGGCGTGAGGGACGAAGCGAGAATGCTCGGCGGCATAGGCATATGCGGCAGACCGTTCTGCTGTAAGGAGTTTCTGCACGACTTTCAGCCCGTCTCCATAAAAATGGCAAAGGAGCAGGGGCTGTCACTCAATACGATAAAAATAAGCGGTGCTTGCGGCAGACTTATGTGCTGTCTTAAATATGAACAGGCATCGTATGATCATCTTCTTCGTCACACACCCAAAATCGGAGCAATTGTCGAAACCGCCGACGGCAGGGGCGAGGTTATTGACAACAATCTCCTGACAGGCATGCTCAAGGTCCGCCTTGACAGGGCAAAGGAAGCCGCCCCGTCACTCTATCACCGCAAGTCCGTTAAGCTTATAAAGGACGCAAATATTACGGTGAATAAAGAGGAGCTTGCGGCACTGAGTGAAGTTGAAGATAAATAACGGCCGTAAGGCCTTAAGGCCTTAAGGTCTTACGGTCTTAAGAC
>CAVFUV010000103.1:0-7426 GCA_963625735.1 bacterium | reverse complement strand
CAGCGTCAGCCCGATATGGACGGCAAAATGAAGTCCGATTACAAGATGTTCACAAATGATATTCTCGACCAGGGCGACAACTCAAATGTTCTGTTCTTCTCTTCCCGTTATTATGAGGACTACTCCGAAAAGGGTTACGCTGATATATTCACAAGCGGCGGCAGCGGAACAAATGTCGATAATGTAAGATATGCTGTCGGCATCGCTTCTCTTAATTTCTGGAGAAGCGGCTCCAACACATTCTATTTCGCGAATAACGACGACGGCAAGTCATTCACGCTCAAAAAGACAGACGGCAAAACCGCATCGGATGTAAAAACCTTCAGCGGCGATATAGATGATGACTATATTATTTCCGGACAGTACATTCTGTCAAAGTCCACCGGTGAAGTGTATAACTGTGTCACGGGCGACACCAAGACAATAGATTATTCCTGCTTCAAGTCAGGCTTTACGCCCGATATGTTCGTCATAAGCGACAACGGCAGCTATGCTGTTGTAAGAGGCGCATCTTCTTCCGGCAAGGCGTCCTGCGGTTATGTTGATTTTGAAAGCGGAACGGTCACGGCGTATGAGGACGATATTTTCGCCTATGTCGCGACAATCAATGTAACCGATTCCGGCACTGTCGCAATCTCCGTTTCAACGGGCGAGAGCGGATCCGGGTACAGTCAGCTGGTGGCAAGATAAAAAGGGGTCGGGGACCGGGAATCAGGGGCCGGCGTCAGCGACCGGGGCAGGAGTCAGGGACCGGAGACTAAGGAAGGCACTGCGTGCCTTGGATTGTATAAGCTTCGCAAAGACTTGGATTTTGTAAAATTGCAATATTACTTAATAAATTGAATTTTTGAAATAAAAAAGGCAGCTTCGAAAAAAAACTCGGAGCTGCTTTTGATTTTTTTCGGGTGTTGCCGTGCAAAATTTATCACAGAACAATTAAGGACAATATGCCTTATATAGGATGGGCAGGGAATCGGAACTGAAAATACTGATTTGCTAACTGCTGATTGCTAATTGAATCAAAATTTCCTCTTGCGAAGCCACTGCTCCTTGCTCCTTGCTGACTATACTGTTAATTGCTCCAGGTATCTCTTAATCATCTCTCCCGCTCTCCCGTTCACCGTATCAAAGAACAGCGGTTTTTCCTGCTCTTCAATATCCGGCAGCGGCAGTGTGTTTGCCCTCTCATCCATTTTGTCAAGAACAAGATCGCACAGTGACGATATGCTTTTTTCGCCGTCACTAAGTGCCGACATATATTTTTTTATGCAGAGTGAAAAATAGTCCGAGAAAAAGCTCTCATGCTCGTCGTCCGCCTCCTGTGCTTCGTCAGACAGTCGGACAATCGCTCTTAATACGGTCAGCGGCATACATTCGCCGTCCGTTGAAAGCGTCGAAGAATCCGACAGCGCCCCCGATTTTTTCTGAACACTTGTGACACCGAGCAGATAATCCGTTGATACATTATAATATTCCGCCGCTCTGACGACAAAATCAAGACTGCACTCTCTTATGCCCTTTTCATAGTGCGACAGCAGCGCCTGAGAAATACCGAGGTCAACCGATGCCTGTTTCTGCGACAGCCCTGCCGACTGCCTTAAAAGCAGAAGCTTTGACGAAAATTCCGCACTCATTATTATGCCCCCTTGAATGTGCATTTGTTTTGTGGTAATATTATTGTTGCCGTGTTTATTATACAATCTGTATAATACCTGATGCAACACAATTTTTTATTTCAGGTGATTTCTGTGAAAACCGTTAAAATTCATCTTATTCGTCACGGCCTTTCAGAAGGCGGCACAGACGGAAAATATATAGGTCAGACCGATGTCATGCTTACGGAAGAAGGCAGGCGTCAGCTTAAAGACATGAAGGATCGTATGCTCTACCCCAGAGCGGAAGTTGTTATCTCAAGCCCCATGAACCGCTGTCTTGAGACCGCTAAAATTCTGTACCCCGATTCAAATCCGCTTATCCTTGACGGACTCAATGAATACGATTTCGGCGAGTTTGAAGGACAGACAGCCGAGGAGCTTAAAACCGATCCGGCTTTTACGGATTGGCTCAAGGGCGGTGCTGATACCGGTGCTCCGTTCGGTGAGACAAACGGGCAGTTTCAGAAGCGTGTCTGCACCTGCTTTAACGAGCTTGTCGCGGGGCTTATAAAGACAGGTGTCGGCGATGCCGTTATAATTTCTCACGGCGGCGTTATAATGACACTTCTGCAGTGCTTTGCCATTCCCGAACGCCCCATGCACGAGTGGCTTATGCCTTCGGGGTGCGGCTACACGCTTGTTGTCACGCCGTCAATCTGGAGCAACACAAACAAGGGCGAGGTGCTCTATGAAATTCCGTCGCCGATTGATACCGAAAATGAAGACGATGACGACACCGACTGGGACGCACCCTTTGACCCGTCCGAATTTGTCGGATTTTATTCCCCCGAGGAGGCAGACAACAAATGATTACACAGGCAAAGCTTGACCGCATAAATTTCCTCGCACGAAAATCACGCACCGAAGAAGGACTGACCCCTGCCGAAAAAGACGAACAGGCCGCCCTTCGCCGTGAATATATCGACGCTTACAAAGCCTCCCTTCGCACCCAGCTTGACCACACCGTCATCCTCCGCCCCGACGGCACAAAAGAAAAGCTCTCCGACCACAAGAAGAAATAATCCGATTTATTGCACCTAATATCGAACTGCTTTGATAAGTGTGGAGAGTGGTGAGTGGCGAGTAAAGTGTGGAGTTTGGAGTTGTTTTGCAAAAATCCGAGTCTTTGCGAAGCTTTATAAATCCAAGGCACTTCGTGCCTTCCGAAATTATTAATTGTTAATTATAAAAAATCCCGCCCGAAGTTTTTATCTCCGAGCGGATTTTTTATCTCTGTATTATCTTACTTTGTAAATCTGATTACATTCCAGCTGAGTGCCGGCACAGTCACCGTCGCAATTCCGCCGTCAACCGTGCATGAATTCTTAACCTCATGCGGCACAACATTGTCGGGATTTTCTTCCGTGTTAACAGCCTTTACATCATCGTGATGAAGCACCGTGTGCATTACATTAAATCTGTCACCGAATGAGCGAAGGTCAACCGTAAGCTCGCACAGCTCATTCATATCTCTGTTTACGCAGAAAACGGTAACATTTCCGTCGTCATCCGTCACTGCGTGCGCATCGATTACGGGAACATCCTCGAATTCATCGCAGTCGTATTTCGGCGTGTCGACAAGCGTCAGAAGGGAAGTCCCTCTGCCGTATTCTGAAGCCTGCATAAGCGGATAGAATATAGTCTGTGCCCAGCATCCGCCGCCTGTTCTTGTCATGATGGGCGCTATGACGTTTACAAGCTGTGCCATGCACGCTATTTTTACTCTGTCGGCATTTCTTAAGAATGTGATGATCATCGAGCCGACCAGAAGAGCATCCTCAAAGTTGTAGATGTCTTCAAGAAGCGGCAGCGCACGGCCCCATTTGTCCTGCTTCCACACTTCCTTGTCCTGCTCCGATGAGTGATACCATACATTCCACTCGTCAAACGACAGGTTAAGACGCTTTTTGGAGTGCTTTTTGCCCTTTACCGCGTCACACAGTGCCACAACGGAACGGATAAAATCATCAAGCTCCGTGCTCTTTGCGAGGAATGACGGCGTGTCGTTTCGTCTGTTGTCATAATATCTGTGAAGGGATACATAGTCGACTGTGTCATAGCATTCCGACAGAACGGTGTATTCCCAGTCGCCGAATGTACGCATACCGAAGCCCGATGAACCGCATACAACAAGCTCAATTGACGGGTCAACCCACTTCATAAGCTTGCCGGCCTCCATCGCCGTTCTGCCGTACTCGGTCGCCGTCTTGTGACCCATCTGCCATGTGCCGTCCATCTCATTGCCGAGGCACCAGAGCTTAATGTCAAACGGATCCTTTCTGCCGTTTTTAATACGCATATCCGAAAGGCGAGTACCACCCTTGTGATTTGCATATTCAACAACATCCCTTGCGTTTTCGGGGCCTCTTGTGCCGAGATTTACGGCGTACATAAGCGAGGAATCCGCCTTTTTTGTCCAGTCATAGAACTCATGAAGCCCCACTTCGTTTGTCTCTGTCGTAAACCACGCAAGGTCAAGACGCTGCGGGCGGTTTTCTCTCGGACCTACCGAATCTTCCCAGTTAAAGCCCGAAACAAAGTTGCCGCCGGGGTATCTTACAACGGGGACACCCAGCTTTTTTACCATGTCGATAACGTCCTTGCGAAAACCCTGCTCGTCTGCAAGCGGATGTTCGGGCTCATAAATTCCGTTGTACACGGCTCTGCCGAGATGCTCGATGAATGACCCGTATATACGCGGATCGATTTCTGAAATAACATAGTCACGGTCAAGCTTTATTTTAGCTTTTTTCATTGATTTTCCCTCTTCCTGTTTTTTTTGTTTATGCTTTTTGTGCTTTTTTAGTGAAAAATACGATGCAGTTTGTTATAAACAATTTGCCCCATGTCAGCGAAGCCGTATAGCCCAAGGCACGCAGTGCCTTCCTCTGACCCCGGCCCCCGACCCCTGACACCCGGCCCCTATATCCATTGCTGATTGCAAATTTAATGCTTGTCCAGCGTCTTCAGAAACGTTACCCTATGCACCGGTGAAACGCCGTATTTCTTTATCATTTCATAGTGCAGTGCGGTGGGGTAGCCCTTGTGCTTTGCAAATTGATATTCGGGGTATTGCCTGTCAAGCTCAAGCATATATCTGTCTCGGCTGACCTTGGCTAAAATCGAAGCCGCCGCAATCGATATTGACTTTGCGTCACCCTTGACGATTGTTTCTTCCTTTATTCCCGTGTTCGGCTTGCGGTTGCCGTCAATAAGGGCTATATCGGGCTTTATACTAAGCCCATCAACCGCTCTTTTCATCGCCAGAAAAGTGGCGTTTAATATGTTTATTTCGTCTATCTCTTTCTCGCTCGCACTCGCTATGCTGTAAGCAATCGCCTTTTCTTTTATAATGTCAAACAGTGCGTCACGCTTTTTCTCGGTCAGCTTTTTTGAGTCGTTAAGCCCTATGTCCTCGAGTCCGTCGGGGAGTATCACCGCCGCCGCGAATACAGGTCCCGCAAGCGGTCCTCTGCCGGCTTCGTCCACTCCGCAGACTATGTCAAAGCCCTCGGAATGATACAGATTTTCATATTCGTATGTCATTTCGGTGCCCTCTCGAATGTAATCTTACCGAGCTTGCCGGCTCTGAGTTCATCGAAAAGCATTGTTGCCGCACGAAGCGTGTCAACCTCGCCGCCCGATATCAGCATACCTCTTTTTCTGCCTATATATTCCAGCAGCTCAAACGGGGGCATTTCGGCAAAATCGGTCACTTTGTAACGCTCCGTGAGTCTTTGCGGATAATCCCGTGCCAGAATTTCAAGCAGCTTCATCGCCAGAAGCTCCGTGTCGAGTATCTCGTCCTTTATGCCGCCGGTGAATGCGAGCTTATATCCGACATCGGGGTCGTCGAACTTCGGCCACAGCACACCGGGAGTGTCAAGAAGCTCCAGTCCGCCGCCGATAACATACCACTTGTTGTGGCGTGTGACACCTGCTCTGTCCTCAACCTTTGCCTTGCCGCCGCCTGCCATGCGGTTTATAAACGACGATTTGCCGGTATTCGGGATTCCTACAACCATTATACGAAGTGCCTTGCCCGCCATGCCCTTTTCTCTGTTCTGTGCGATTTTCTCTTTCAGAACGCTGTTGACGACATTGCGGTAGCTGTTTAAGCCTTTGCCCGAACGGCAGTCAACCGCAAGACACGCATGCCCCTGATTTTCGTAATATTTTATCCACTCTCCTGTGGCGTTCTCGTCCGCAAGATCGCACTTGTTGAGCAGAATTATCCTCGGCTTGTTTTCGATAAGCTCGTTAAGCTCGGGGTTCGTGCTCGACATCGGAATACGCGCGTCCTTAAGCTCCGTTACGGCATCGACTGAAGACAGACTCTCTTTTATAAGTCTGCGTGTTCGTGCCATGTGCCCCGGAAACCAGTTTATGTTTGAATTTGTATTTGTATTGTTCTCGTCCATGTCTTATCCTTTTGTGCGATAAAAAAACGACTGCAAATCGCAATGAAAATTGTATTTACAGCCGCTTGATTGTCAATAGATTATTTGTTGAAATTGGAATATATATTAAAGTTCTCGGCAATTTTAAGCTTGCCCGTTGTGTCGTCAGTCTCGGCTATTCTTATCTGTGCCTTGCCCATAAGATAATCAACCTCGGCAAAACCGATGTCGGAATATCTTGAATCCCACGACACGGGGCGGTTGTCGCCCATAAGCATAACACATCCGTCGGGAACAGTCACGGGGTACTCAAGGTCGCCGTGGAACTTGCCGTCGTCTATAATGTATGTTTCGTTGAGCTCTTCGCCGTTAACTATGACCTTACCTTCGTCCGTGAGCGTAACCACATCGCCCGCAACGGCTATAACACGCTTTACAAGACTGCCCTGTGCGGCGGTTTTCTTTGTTGAAATAACTATGTCGCCGTACTGAGGCTCCGTATAATAAGGCGTAACGATAAGCCAGTCGCCGTCCTGCAATGTGTTGTCCATAGAAGGACCGTCAACGCCGACAAGACGGAAGCCGAACGAAAACACAACCGCTATAATCATAATCGCGGAAATGATAATGGACACCGTGTCATACAGTGTGCCTGTAAAGCCGTAGTCCTCTTCGTCCTTCTCTTTTTTCTTTTTCTTTTTGCCTGTGGGCTTTTCGGGGAGAGCGTCAATGTGCTCAACATATTGTCTGTTGTTTAATGATTCGTCCATATATGTCACCGCTTAAATTAAATTTTTGTCAGAACGGCAGCTTCATTACAGCTTTGCCGACTATCTCGTCAATTTTTATGAAGCCGATTTCCGAAAATCTCGAATCGAGCGAGTCGTCTCTGTTGTCGCCTAATACAAACACGCACCCTTCGGGCACCGTTACGGGGTAGGTCAGATCGCCCTTTACGCTGAGTGCCGCGTTAACTTCGTATTTTTCGGGGATAACATAACCGTTTATTGTTATTATGTGCGTCTCGAAATTTATGTCGACTACATCACCGGGCAAGCCGATTACTCTTTTTATAAATGAATTGTTCTGTTCGCCGCTTCTGCCTATCGCCACAATGTCGCTGTAATCGGGCTCATAGAAAAGACCGGAAATAAGCAGTCTGTCGCCGCTTTTAAGACCGGGGTTCATTGAGTTGCCGTCAACTTCCGCAATGCGTATTCCCAAAGTGAAAATAAGAAAAATACAGCATATGCACGCTAAAAAAGTGCCGAGAAACGAGTAAACTCCCGAACAGAATCTGTCGTATAGTTTTTTCATCGCTTTTATACCGCTTGAAAATGTAATATGATACCCATACATTATAGTATACAC
>CAVFUV010000102.1:0-7440 GCA_963625735.1 bacterium | reverse complement strand
CCAAGGCACACAGTGCCTTCCTCCATTGTTAATTGTTAATTGTTAATTGTTAATTATACAAAGTATTAAAACTTTTTGTAAAATTCAGCCTCACGGACGGTGAAATTTTTTGTCTCGCAAAGCATGGAACATTCTGCCATATGACAAACAGAAGGCACTCGCGCTCGCAAAAGCGTCGGGTGTTGATGAGTTTGCCGTGCTTCTGCTTCTGACACGGGGTCTTGACACTCCGCAGAAAATCACAGACTTTGTTTATTGCGAGGACGCCGCTCTCCCCTCCCCTTTCACTATAAAAGATATGGACAAAGCCGTTGAGCGTATTATGACCGGCATAGAAAACTGCGAAAAAATGCTCATCTACGGCGACTATGACTGCGACGGCGTTACAGCCACAGCACTGCTGTACACATATCTTTCGGCAATGGGCGCGGATGTAAGCTGCCGTATTCCGTCAAGAATAAGCGACGGCTACGGACTGTCGGACAAGGGCGTTGAGGAAATCGCCAAAAACAGATTTTCACTTGTAATAACCGTCGACAACGGCATAGCGGCAATAAACGAAGCCGAACGCCTTTACAATCACGGTATAGACCTTGTGGTCACCGACCACCACACCCCGGGTGAGATACTCCCCCGAGCCGCCGCCGTAATAAATCCGCACCGCACGGATGACGACAGTGTCTACACGGATCTGGCCGGTGTCGGAGTTGCCCTTATGCTGTGCGCGGCACTTGAGGACGGCGACACCGAGAGTGTCATAGCGGAGCTGGGCGAGCTTGCGGCAATTGGCACAATCGCCGATATTGTCCCCTTAAAGGGAATAAACAGAACAATAGTATCCCTGGGGTTAAAGCAGCTCAGAAACACGTCACGCCCCGGGCTTATGTCACTCATAGAAAAGGCGACAGGCGGCAGGGAATTAAACTCCGTAAATGTCGCATTCATGCTCGCGCCGAGAATTAACGCCGCAGGACGAATGGACAACGCGATGACGGCTCTGAATCTGCTTCTGACGGACGACCCCGAAAAAGCGGACGAATACGCCACCCGACTCTGTGAGCTGAACGCCGAGCGGCAGAAAACGGAAGCAGAGATAGCCGCAAGTGCAATAGCACTGTTTGAAAAGCGTCCCGAAATTCTGCTTGACAGAGTAATAGTCGCGTCCGGCAAGGCCTTCCACCCCGGTGTCATAGGAATTGCCGCGGCAAGACTTGTCGACAGATTTTCAAAACCCGCAATCGTAATATCAATCTCCGATGACGGCGTGTGCCGAGGCTCATGCAGAAGCGTTGAAGGCTTATCGATGTATTCGGCGCTGTCATACTGTTCCGATTTATTGGTACAGTTCGGCGGGCACAGAATGGCTGCCGGATTTTCGATTAAAGAAGAAAACATAGAAGCGTTTCGCATTAAGATAAACGAATATGCCCGTTCTGTCGGCGATATTTACCCGACAATGAACATAGACTGCCGGCTTAACCCGGCAAACATATCAACGGAAATCACCGACTCGCTCGCCCTTTTGGAGCCGTTCGGAGCGGAGAACCCCACACCCGTATTCGGTCTGTTTCAGATGACGGTGGCGGGCGTAAAATCCATGGGCGGCGGCAAGCACATAAAAGTAAGCCTTGTCCGTGACAGAGTAACCGTAAACGCCTCGTGGTTCGGCAAAACCCCGGCACAGTTTCCGTTTATCGTCGGTGACACGGTTGATGCCGCCGTAAAAATAGAAAACAACGAATACATGGGCCGCCGCACGGCCGCCGTATATATAAAAGAAATGCGTCCGTCGGGTGCGGATGACCGTCTGATTTTCGGCAGTCTTGCCATTTGCGACAGACTTCGCCGAAACGAAGATATTACCGAAGAACAGAGACAGCTTGTCTGCCCCACAAGAAAAATTCTTGCGGATGTTTACAGACTTATAAAACAGATGAGTCCGCTCAATATTCCCGAAGAAATTCTGGCGGTTCGTGTAGGACTTAAGCCCGAGGACGCGGGAAAAATCCGTCTGTGCCTTTTAACTCTGACGGATTCCGGACTGATTGCCGATACTGACGAAGGATACACCACAGTTCCCGTCAGCGGCAAAACAAATCTTGCCGACAATCCCCTGCTTAAAAAAGCGGGATATATCGATAGATAAGGAGATGAACAATATGGCCGAGGGTCATGAATTTTATGAACCGATAGAAGAAAAAGTAAAAAAGGCATACTCCCCCGAGGATGCCGCAATGGTGGAAAAGGCTTTTTATTTTGCCTATGAAGCGCACAGGACACAGAAACGCAAATCGGGCGAGCCGTATATTATTCATCCCGTCGCTGTGGCGGATATTCTTATAGGCTACGGTATGGACGCACAGAGTGTCGAGGCGGCTCTGCTTCACGACACCGTCGAAGACACGGCCGTAACAAGCGACGACATTAAAAAGGCGTTCGGCCCGAGTGTTCAGCTTCTGGTCGAGGGCGTTACAAAGCTCGGCAAGGTGCCGCTGGCAAGCAAGGAGGAACAGCAGGCCGAAAACCTTCGAAAGCTTCTTCTTGCCATGTGCGAGGACATAAGAGTCATAATCATAAAGCTTGCCGACAGACTGCACAATATGCGTACTCTTAAATTTGTCCCGGAGCAGAAACGCCGTGACAAGGCGAGAGAGACGCTTGAAATCTATGCGCCAATCGCTCACCGTCTCGGTATCCGTCCCGTAAAGGAAGAGCTTGAGGATCTTGCGATAAGCTACCTTGACCCCATAGCGTACGGCGAAATCGAGCGTGCGCTTGCCGAACAGGAGCCGCAGAGAAAGGAATTTCTTGACAGCATAAAGCAGAAAATCGGCACACGTGTGCGTGAGTTTGTCCCGGATGCGGAAATCGAGGGCAGAATCAAGTCCGTTCACGGAATTTACCGCAAAATGTATATGCAGGGCAAGACCTTCGAAGAAATCTATGATATATACGCCGTTCGTCTTATCGTTGACACGGTCGGCGACTGCTATAACTGTCTCGGCGTAATTCACGATATGTACAAGCCCATTCAGGGGCGTTTCAAGGACTATATTTCAACACCGAAGCCCAACCACTATCAGTCACTCCACACCACTCTTATAGGCAAGGAGGGCGTGCCGTTTGAAGTGCAGATAAGAACTCACGAAATGCACCGCACAGCCGAATTCGGTGTCGCCGCCCACTGGAAATACAAACTGGGCTACACAAATCCCGATTCAAACAAGCGTATCGAAAAGGGTCTCGGATGGGTTCGCGACCTGCTTGAGGTGCAGAGTGAACTGGGGCAGAGCGCCGATATACTCAATACAATCAAGAATGACTTCGCAAGTGAAGAGGTATTCGTATTTACCCCGAAGGGCGACGTCATATGTCTGCCGTCGGGCGCTACGGTAATCGACTTTGCGTACGCAATACATTCAGCCGTCGGCAACAAGATGGTCGGCGCGAAGGTTGACAAAAGAATAGTACCGCTTGACTATAAGGTTCAGAACGGCGAAATTGTCGAGGTTCTGACTTCCCCTCAGCCCGGAAAAGGCCCGTCAAGGGACTGGCTTAAGATAGTCGCCACAAACGAAGCACGGACAAAAATCCGCACATGGTTCAAAAAGGAACGCCGTGACGAGAACATAATCGAGGGCAAGGCGGAATATGACCGTGAGCTTCGCAGAAACGGCGTTGTATTCAATGACGACAAAGACAAAGAAAAGGAATTTCTGTCGCTTATAACCGAAAAACAGAAATTTACAAATTCCGACGACTTTTTTGCCGCTATCGGCTACGGCGGTGTAATCCTTTCAAAGATTATGCCGATGATAAAGGACGAGTACAACAAAATTGTAGCCGTCCCCGATGAAACGACGGAAGTCAAGCTCACAAAAAAGCCGAAAACCGTCAGCAGTGAGGGCGTTGTGGTCGAGGGGATAGGCAACTGCCTTGTAAAGCTCTCCCGCTGCTGCAACCCCATCCCGGGTGATGATATCATAGGCTTCATTACAAGAGGTCACGGCGTATCGGTTCACAAGCGTGACTGCCCGAATGTCCCCGTACGTATATCCGAGTCCTCGGAGCCCGAACGCTGGATAAAAGTATTCTGGAATTCGGTCGAAAAACAGGAGTTTAACGCTTCACTGCTTCTGACCTGCCTTAACACAAAGGGCATAATGAACGAGATATTCAATACTCTCAATACAATTCATGTTGCCGTCCACGGAATAAACACACGTGACACAAAGGACGGGCGTACTCTTATAAACCTGACAATAACCGCAAACAGCGTTGAGCATCTTAAAAGCGTGATGGCACGCTTACAGAAGCTGAACGGCGTAACGGGCGTGGAACGCTCCGGCGTATAAAAAAATAAACCCCAAACAATTAACTCGGGGATTATCATAATATTATTGACATCTGTCTTAACTTAGTGTACAATAAAATCGAAGAGTCGTTCCGAATGATATGCGGTTACGACCCTCAACAAAACGATTATAAGAAAGTAACCGCTAAGTTTGCAGGCTCAGGCGGTTATTTCTTTTTTCGCTTATCTTTATGAAATCATTGTCACGATATTCAAAATGATATCCGTTACGCTGACTATAATTGATATTATTGTTATAATTTCGTTTATTGTCAATTCGCACATAGCGACACCCCCTTACTGAGGGTGAAGATTGTAACCGCAAACCGTTTTTCTTTAGAACGGCTCTCCGACGGTGATATGTTATAATAAATCACTCATTTTGTCAACAAATCTATCATTATTATAATTTTACAGAAAGAGGAAATTAAAATGGAAAAGAAACTTTATCGTTCAAAGACCGACAAAAAGCTCTGCGGTGTATGCGGCGGCATTGCCGAGTATTTCAACATAGATTCGACGATTGTTCGTCTGCTGCTTGTGCTGTTTTGTCTTTTAGGCGGAAGCGGAGTGCTTGCATACATTATCGCGGCACTTGTCATCCCCGAAGAGCCCGACAATTCTGTACCCTTTGAGGATGTTCCTCCGCAGGCGTAAAGCATGAAAGCCGTAATTCAGAGAGTTCTGTCTGCCTCTGTCAGCGTAGACGGCAATGTTGTCGGTGAATGCGGACACGGATATATGATACTTCTGGGCGTTATGGACGGCGACACTAAAAAGGAAGCCGAAACGCTCGCCGCAAAAACCACACGTCTTCGTGTGTTTGAGGATGAAAACGAAAAAATGAATCTGTCGGTGCTTGACATTGACGGAGAAGTTCTGTGCATATCTCAGTTTACGCTCTGTGCCGATGTAAAAAAGGGCAACCGTCCTTCATTTACGCCGAGTGCCGCTCCCGATATTGCGAATGAGCTGTATGAATACTTTGTCGAATGCCTTAAAAAAGAGGGCATAAAAAAAGTAGACAAGGGTGTTTTCGGTGCGGACATGAAGGTGTCGCTTACTAACGACGGGCCTGTCACGATTATTTACGACACCGACATATGGAAGAATTCAGGTAAAAGTCATGCTTGAGATATTTTCACGCCCCATCGGGCTTTATGCCACAAACTGTTATATAATAAAAGACCGTGAAACAGGGGCTGCGGCGGCTGTCGACTGTGCCGTTTTCAACGGTGACTATAAGCGTCTGCTTTTTGAAGCGGATGTAAAAAGTCTTGATTATATTCTGCTCACACACGGTCATTTTGACCACATATGCGGCGTCGAGGAGCTTTATAATTCCCTCGGCGGCAGGGTGTGCATTCATAAAGACGACGCCGAATGCCTGACAGATGAATATAAAAGTCAGAACGCCTCTATGGGTTATGCCGCACAGGGCAGGAAAAGCGCCGATGTTATTCTTAATGACGGCGACACGATAACTCTCGGCAATACCAAACTGCGTGTTCTGCACACACCCGGTCACACAAAGGGGAGCGTCTGTTTTCTGACCGAAAATGAGATTTTTTCGGGCGATACGCTTTTCAGAGGTTCATGCGGACGAACCGATCTGCCGGGCGGTGACACAAACGAGATTCTCTCTTCTCTTAACAAACTCTCTTCCCTTCCCGACGACCTCACCGTCTACCCCGGTCACGGAAGCGTGACGAGAATTGGGGAAGAGAAGCAAATTAATCCGTACTTTTAAACCGGCAGTAGCCGGTGGCCGTTGGCCAGTGGCCAGTATCCGGTATCCAGTGGTCAGTGACCGGTGGTCGGTAGTCAGTGGTCAGTATCCGGTATCCGGTAGCTAAGGAAATCGCTGAAGCGTTTTGGATCATAAGCTGACGCAAAGCGAAAAATTATCCTGAAAAAAAATCAGCTTTAATGTCAGCGAAGCTATATAAATCCAAGTCCGCAGGACTTCCTTAGTCACTGACCACTGGCCACTGGATACTGGATACTTACCACCGGTCACTGGATACTTGCCACTTTTTCCAGTTTGATTTTATTCCATATTCCCGCAACAACCAAAATTTTAACTTGGAGGTACTCCCATGTCTGTAATTAAGCCGTTTTCGGCACTGCGTCCGAAAAAGGAATATGCGTCTCAGGTGGCGGCGCTGCCCTATGACGTTATGAACTCCGACGAAGCAAGAGAAAAGGTAAAAGACCTGCCTTATTCTTTCCTTCATGTCGACAAGGCCGAAATCGATCTGCCGCTCGGCACCAATCTGTATTCCGATGAGGTTTACGCCAAAGCCGCCGAGAACCTCAGAAAGCTTGAGAGTGACGGCATATGCGTTCGTGACTCAAAGAAAAATCTGTATATCTACCGTCAGACCATGGGCAAAACGGTTCAGACGGGTGTTGTCGGCTGCGCTTCTGTCGACGACTACATAAACGGCGTTATAAAGCGTCACGAGCTGACCAGAGCCGACAAGGAAGAGGACCGTATCCGTCACGTTGACACCTGCGACGCCAACACAGGTCCCATTTTCCTCGCATACCGTCAGAGTGACGAGATTAACAGAATTATCGACAAGTATACGGCCCTTACTCCCGAATACGATTTTGTTTCGGACGGCGATGTCAGAAACGAAGTATGGGTCATAACGGATGACTCCGACATTAACGATCTTGTTGAGGGCTTTAAGAACATAGAGTCGCTCTATATCGCGGACGGTCACCACAGAGCCGCCTCCGCCGTTAAGGTCGCGCTTAAAAGAAGAGCGGCAAACCCCGGATACACAGGTGACGAGGAGTTTAACTTCTTCCTTGCCGTATATTTCAGAGCGGGCGATCTTAAAATTCTCGACTACAACCGCCTGATAAAGGACTTAAACGGCCACAGTGTCGATGAGGTTCTGTCACTTCTCGGCGAGGATTTTGACATTAAAGAAAATAACGGTGCATATCACCCCGAAAAACGCCACACATTCGGAATGTATCTTGACAGGAAGTGGTACGCACTGACTCTCAAGGACGGCAAGGCGGACGAAAGCGACCCCGTTGCAAGCCTTGATGTTTCTGTTTTGCAGGAT
>CAVFUV010000101.1:0-7458 GCA_963625735.1 bacterium | reverse complement strand
ATAGTGTCATCTCCATCTAAAAAATAGATGTATTTTCCGATCGCAATATTCAGACCGGCATTTCTCGCATCAGATAATCCACCGTTTGGTTTATGAACTACCTTGATGCGGGAATCCCTTTTTTTCCACGTATCACACTTTATTGGACAATCATCAGGAGAACCATCATCTACTAATATGATTTCAAGATTGGTATATGTTTGCTCGCAGGCAGACTTTACACACGCATCTAAATACGCAGATACCTTATAGATTGGAATTATAATGCTGACCAGTGCACCACTACTCATAACTTACTCCTTGTTAACTCCTAATTCCGGAAACATCATGTAGCCCCACCAACTATGGTTCCAAGTCATACGGTTGTTGTCATCCATGCTCTGTACCTTTTCAAAAGCGAAGCAGTCATCAACAACATCGTGCATCTGATTCATGCCAAACTCATTCACGGAATAAGCTGTCATTTTGACGATGTATTTCCCTGGAGCCAGCCAATCGAGGCACAGGGTCAGCACGGCCTCATTGTGTCCGATTCTGGCCTGCATACATGGGCTGGATGTTGCAAGCCCCACCACAGTTTTGTCGCCGGATTGTACGGTCATACGCATGGCAAGATTGTCAATGTCGCAGTCGGAGGTAAAATCCGCCCGCACGGTTACCACGTCTCCCGATTCGTAAATGGGAAAATCAGTATGTAAAAAAGTAACTGTATCAATATGGATTTTCTTATCTGTTGAAAAGCCTTTGTGTTCTCCGGAACAGTCATTCGCAAGTGCCAAGGATTTTGTCGTGCTCATATAATGACTGATTGCTTCCTCAACCTCCCCGTCAAACACAATCTTGCCCTCATCCAGCACCACGCATCTGTCGCAGAGCTGTCTTATGGTGTTCATGTTATGGGAGACATACAAAACTGTTCGTCCCTGTTCTTTGGCGGCATCACGCATTTTGTTCAGGCACTTTTTCTGAAATGCCATATCGCCCACGGCCAGCACCTCGTCCATGATCATAATCTCACTGTCAAGATGTGCCGCGACCGAGAAGGCAAGCTTTACATACATGCCGGAGGAGTAGCGTTTAACGGGAGTGTCGATGAAGTCACGCACCTCCGAAAACTCAATGATGTCCTCCATTTTTGCGTCAATCTCCGCTTTTGTCATGCCGAGAATTGCGCCGTTCATGTATATGTTTTCTCTGCCTGTCATTTCGCCGTTGAAGCCTGTGCCGACTTCAAGCATCGATGCAATGCGGCCGTATATGTCAATTTCGCCCTTTGTGGGAGCTGTTACCCGGCTTAAAAGCTTTAACAGGGTGCTTTTCCCCGCGCCGTTGCCGCCGATAATTCCAAGTGCCTCGCCCTTGTACACGGTAAGATCAATGCCGTTGAGCGCCATGAAGGTCTGCCCGACAAGACGCCGGTCACTGCCGATTTTGGTGTTGGGGTCTTCTTTACCCCGAACACGCGCCCACCAGCTTTGCAGATCGCCCTGCAGTGTGCCTCCGCCTATCTGACCGAGCCTGTACATTTTCTTTATGCCGGAGAGCTTTATGGCGATTTCTCTGTTTTCCATTTTCAGACCCTCCTCAGACTGTATCCATAAAGGTGCGTTCCACCTTGTTGAAAATCATAATGCCCACAACGACCACAAGAAGCGTTATCACCCAGCTCAGTGCCAGATAGAACGGCATAATCGTACCATGACCCAGAATGGCATAGCGGAAAACCTCCACCGGAGCCGTAACGGGATTTATAAGCAGGATTGTTTTCATAAGACCATCGCCGAGCTGTGACAGCGGATATACAATAGGTGTTGCGTACATCCACAGCTGTACGCCGAATGTTACCAGAATGGCCAGATCACGGTATTTCGTTGTAAGACCCGAAATGATGATACCGCAGCCGAGCCCCAGAAGCCCAAGATGCAGAAGTACTATCGGCAGCAGCAGTAGGCTTGTCCAATGGGGAGTGACCTGCCCCTTCAGAACATAGTATGCAAGCAACGCCAGCACCATTATCATCTGTACCCCGAACTGCACGACGGATGCCAGCACATTTGAAACCGGTATCGTCAGTCTTGGAAAATAGACCTTGCCGAAAACACCCGCGTTTGCTGTGAATGTGCCCGCGTTTTTCGTAACACATCCGGAAAAGAAAATCCATATCGCATTACTGCACATATAAAACAGTATCTGCGGAACACCGTCCGTGCTTATGCCGGCAATGCCGCCGAACACAAAAGCGTAGATTAAACTGCTTATAAGCGGATTCAGAAAAATCCACGCGGGACCGAGGACCGTCTGTTTGTATGTCAGTGCGAAACTGCGTTTTGTGAACAGCACAATCAGATCACGATATTGCCAGACTTCTTTAAGTTTCAGATCAAATATGTGATGCTCGGATGAAATATGCGTATGATAGACAGGCTTTGATTCTTTGTTCACGAAAATACCTCACTTGTTAAAAAGAGAATCGAACTCTGTTCTTTGAAAAACCTCCAGCTTGCCGCCTCGGGTTGCGTTGAAAACATTTATGCCGCGTGCGTCGCAGTGATTTTTCATGGCTATATAGGTCAGAGTACTGCGTTCGGTGTTCGGGATATAGAGCTTGTCTTTATCCTCGTTGTATTTGTCGGTGAAATAGTCCTTAACGGAATTATCCACCACAATTTCACCCTTGTTATTCTGACTTATGTGAAAGTGATGATCAACGCCGATAAGATATATTTCACTGAAACCCATATATGCCGCAATCTGTGCCGCCGAGTACATTCCCGTGCTCGAATTATATATGCACCGTGAAATGTCGTCCGAAAACAGAAACTGCCGCCCTTCGTCTGTCTGCTGACCGACAATATTGAAGTATGACGCGTTGTCAATTGAGATGTCGTTCCACCACTTAAGTTGTATCGGAATAAACTTCGCTTTGGCGTGAAGTCCGCAGACGATGTCCGCACACCCCGCAAGCATTTTTTCATCCTGCGAGATATAGAATGTGGGACGCCACGGAGTTTTGTCAAATATGTTATATATGCGGTTAAACGCGAAGGTGACGTCACCTGTTTTGTGAAGCTTCGTCAGATCCTCCGCCCGCAGACTGGGGCCGTTGCCGATGAAAAAACAACGACGGCCGGAATATCTGTTTTTATATGCCGCAAGAGATTTGCCGTATTTTGTTCTGTCAAAGTGGCTTTGCTCATACGGAATAATATATCTTGCCTGTATGCTTGCGCAGACACGGGTGAATGGGTTCATATATTAATCACACTTTTCCTGCAATGGGCAGTTATAGACTTTTTCTCACTGATCGTATCCGATACCGTCTTCCAGTTTTTCTTTCATTTCTGTTTTTTCCTCGTCGGATTTTTCCGACCACAGGGTTGGAAAAACGGGACGGCACTCCATCTGATGTTTGTGCTTTTCCACGAAAGCTTCATAAGTGCTCACAACGTGAGCGGGGTTGCCGACTGCAACGGAATGGGGGGGGATATTGCCGGAAACAACCGAGCCTGCACCGACAACGCAGTTGTCTCCGATGCTCACGCCGGGCAATATGATCGTTCCGTGCCCCACAAAGACATTATTGCCGATTTTTACCTTGCCAACCTTGCTGACACCCAGCGGAATTTGTGTGCTTGCATCGTGTGCCAGCACCGTGACTCCGGTTAAGGTTACATTATTTCCGATGGAAACCAGAAAGCCATGACCAAAGTCAATATTGGTGTTGAACAGATGAACATTTTCCCCAATCTCCACACCTCGGGAGCGTAGATATTCGATGCTGTTATAATCAACAGGGTCCTTTAAATGCATTTTTACTAGTATTTTGTCCAATATATTCATCGTTACGTTCCTCCATCTATCATAGCCTCAATCTGTTTCATGACCCGCTCCGGACTGAATTGCTCGGGGCATTTTGTGTTTGCCTTAATATGCTGATATAGTTCCTTATCATTCAGAATAGCCAACACTTTCTCTGTCAGTGATTCCGGTGACTGCTCTGTCAGCAGACCGTTGACGCCGTCTTCGATAAACTCACAGGGGCCGCGGGACTTCGTCACCACACACGGAACACCCAAAGCCATCGCTTCCAGAACAGTCAAGCCCTGTGATTCCACATATGACGGGTGAACAAACAGGTCTGCGTGCTTTATGTAAGGGTATGGGTTTGCTTTGCTCCCCTCCGGGATTATGCAATCTTTCAGATTATTCTCGGCAATCAGTGCTTCCAGTTTCGACCGTTCGGAACCTTCACCGACGATATGCCAAGTGAAATTCAGTCCTGTTTCACGCAATGCCTTCGCGGTGGAAATAATGTTTTCAAAATGTTTCTCCGGCGCGAGACGACCTACCGAAACGATACGCAACGTATCACCGGTATATGGTGAACACACCGCCTTCTGCCTGATCGCCTCTGCATCCAACATATTGGGAATGCACACCAACTTACCGGTGAGCTCCGGCAGCTGTTCTTGCAACATATCTTTGCATGCCTGTGAGACCACAGCCACCGCATTCATTTTACTGCACATATCACCGTAGGCAGCACAATCTACATTGGACTCGCCGTGGTGCCACCATGTAATCTTTCTGTTTGCCCGAACAGAATATGCCGCCAAATCGGAACAGATTCCGGGACGAAATCCGATTACACAATCGTAATGATGCTTCCTAAGCAGAATGTTCGCGGCAGGTTTCAATGCACGCATGCCACAGAGTTTTTGGAATAAAAACAGAATGCGCAGTCTGAGACATATCCAATCGTGTGCTGCAACACACTGCCGAACAGACGAAGCAAAACTGCCATACGTATGATGAATATCCCGGAACAGCACATGCACTTCGGGCGGCAGTTCGGAAGCATAGTCACCGGTATCCTCCAACAGCAGAAGATCAACGGTATATTTTGTGTAGTCAATGTGTCTGAGTATATCAACAAGCGAGCGCTCCACTCCGCCGGTATTCAGATGACCATTGATAAAAAGGATGTTTTTCATTTGCATCTTATTTTCTAAGCAGTAACAGCCCAAACCGAAGCCACTTCTTTTGATAAATTAAACTTACGATCTTTAATTTCCATGAAATCTGCAATTGACTTATATCAATTGCCTTGAGTGTCTTATGTACCAACGGATCATCCAGCACCTCATGTGCCCGGCAAAACAGTTCTCTTGCGGATAATCCCGCACAGAGCCTTTGACCCATCGCCATATAAACAAAGAACAGCATGCAGCGGCAAATCTGCTGTGTAAAGTCATAGTCCTGCTTTTTTCCGAAGCTTTCGTTGATTCTGCACCACAGCTCTCGCAGGAGCGGCCATTTATCCTTATATGCCGTATGCGTTACGGAATCCGGATTCTGCCTGTAATGGTAGGGTGCATATCCTTTTAGATAGGTCATGCTCTGTGCAAAATACCCGACTTCAGAGCCGAACAGAAGGTCTTCCGAAAATCGCATTCCCTCGGGATATGTAATGTGATTGGCTGTAATGACATTATGGCGGATCAGCAGAAGGCAATTTGAGATTGTGACCGGATACTCCATATCATCCGTCATCAAAAGCTGCGGAAAATACACGGAATACATACGTTCCCTGTCATAGAACCCTGCCGGCAGATCATGAGTATACAGCATACTGCCACTGTCAGACTCCTTCAGGCAGTCGCATATTACAAGGTCGCAGTCGTTTGCCTCGGCAGTGTCAAGCATCCGCTCATACATATCCTCGTCGATCCGGTCGTCGCTGTCCGCAAAGGCGATGTACTCGCCCTGTGCAGCCTTTATGCCGTTATTTCTGGCAGCAGCAGCACCGGCGTTTGTCTGATGAATTACCTTCACTCGTGTATTCCGGCTTGCAAATCGGTCACAGAGAGCCGGACTGCTGTCAGTGGAGCCGTCGTCAACAAGAATCAGCTCAAAATCGGAAAGTGTTTGATTGAGAATGCTGTTCACACACTCCCCTAAGTACTTCTCGGTATTGTAAACCGGAATAATAATGCTGACTTTTGGCATAACTTACCCTCTTTGCCTTATTCTAAATGAACTAAATATTTTCTCAAACGCTAAAGAACACAGCAGGCTCATAATTCCTGCCGTAAAGAGCAGGAGGAACTTTTCATTCAATGGAAGCCATCTGAACTGTCTATAAAAACGCAATACGCACAGCATCCAGGAGATTCCCCAAATCAGTGCCAGCGAGCATTCTGGGATAAACATTATAACCGCAGCGGCAACCATGCATATCAGCACCGGTTCGGGACGACAAAGAGACTGTACAAAGTGGTATGTGTTCTTTATCACATGTGTAATGCTATGTTCAGCTGACAACGCCGCATTTTCTGCTGAATCTCCGACATCATCCGTGGAAATACCCTTGAGTTCATTGAGTGAACTGCCCATGCTCATTGAAAGATACCATTCGTTATTTTGCGTGATAACTCCGTAAATGCAATAATATGTGCTGTCACTATATAAAATGCAGGGACGGTAGAATCCCTCCCGGGAGTTTGCCTTCTGCACGATTTTTATCGGGGCTGTCCATGTAATGCCGTCAGAGCTTTCGGTGTATAAGATTGCATCGCTTTTCTCGGAAGATTCAATGAAAACGAAGCGATACTTGTCGTCATGGCTGACTGCACCATGCCATATTTTCTGAAGCACCGAACTGCCGCCAAACGTGCATTCTGCAGCATCAGACCAGTTTTTTCCGTCCGTACTTTCAAAATATGTCAGTGTTCCGCTGCCTTTTCCCTCAGACGGGCTAATCGCCCACAGTTTGTATTTGCCGTCTTCGTAAATAACACTCGGAGAAGTGTAACCGGCAAGCTCTCTCATGACCTCATACTCACTCCAATGGACTCCGTCAGAAGAAGTTTTCCGAAAAAGAAGAAGCGTGCCACCGCTTTTAATGGTGGAATCGATTCGCCCGAGATACCAGATTTCCATTCGGTTCAGATCATCGTTGTACACGATGTGAGGATCCTTTAACTCATCGCAGGCGGTCTCTTCATTGAATGCTATCGGATTATATAAACCGTCGGGCACTGTCCAGCTAAGCATATCATTTGACACACAGATGCATGGATTCTCCTCGGCACCATCAGCATTTGGGTATGGTGAATAAGCCATCCAATATCTGAAGCCGTACCATGACCGGTTCATGTCGAGCACCGAGGGATGTGTTGGCTGATTTTTGCCGTCTATGTAAGTCTTGATATTCAAAATCGCACTTCCCTCGGAAGTTGAGAACTGTGATGCAAAATAATTTTTCAGGGTCAGAACGCATCCTGCCCCCCCCATTATTGCCCAAAGCAAAAGTAAAACAATGAGTGCCGCTTTGTTATTCATTGCCCATCGCCGCCTTCTTTATTCGTCTGTATATCCGTCCGATTTTCACTCTTACCTGTGTGCTTTTCGGCATCCAGCTCATGGAATACCAATGGATGGAATATGTATTCTCGG
>CAVFUV010000100.1:0-7491 GCA_963625735.1 bacterium | reverse complement strand
CCTGGATACTGGCCACTTTTTTTATTATACAAAAATGTCTTGCAATACATCAAATTTTTATGTATAATAGAAATTGAATGTTTGTACAGTAAAGGAGCCTTATTATGAAAAAAATTATAGCAATCATCCTCTCCGTCCTCACTCTCGCCCTTGCGTGCATCCCCGTCGCGTTTGCGGCAGACAGCTACACAAAGGCATATTCAATTACCACACTTGATGAGCAGGCAGGTCAGTTCACAATCAAGAACGTTGACGGCACTTCAAACTATGTAAGCGAAGGCGGCGTATTCAAATTCACAATCGAATACGAGGGCAGCTATCAGCCCAACGACACCACCTGTTACAGAGCTTTCAGAGCGGCAACCTATTACACCGACATCATCAACATGACCGAGGATAATATTGCCGACTTCACTTTTGACGGCACCGACAAGCTTATCCCCGATGAAAACGGCGTTTACACTCTCGGCACTGAGGCCGCCGGCGTAACCGAAGACATTGTCATCGTCGCCTATAACCTTACCAACAAAAACGGTTCATGGATTATCAACCTCCTCACACGCATGGGTCAGTTCTTCACCGATTTAATCAACTGGTTCTTCGGTCTCAAGAACGTTATCCCGGGAGTTAAATAAGCCATATGAAAACTGTAATTTACGGTGCGGGCTCTCTCGGCACGGTGCTCGGAGCGTACCTTTCAAAAGCCGGTGTGCAGGTCGATCTTGTTACCCGCAACGCCGAGCATGTGAAGGCACTTAACGAAAACGGCGCGCATATTATCGGCACGGTCGATTTTGTTCAGCCCGTTCACGCTCTCACGCCCGATGAAATGACCGAGAAATACGAGCTTGTTATACTTCTCACAAAGCAGCTTGACAATATCGCCGTTCTCACCAATCTCAAAAAGAACATGACCGATGACTGCATTGTCGTCACTCTGCAGAACGGTCTTCCCGAACTGTCCGTTTCCGAGGTTGTCGGAGAAGACAGGACAATGGGCTGCACCGTCGCGTGGGGTGCCACTCTCCACGGCAGGGGCGTGTCCGAGCTTACAAGCGAACCCGATTCCATGAGCTTCGGTCTCGGCAGAATGAACGGCAAAAAAGACAAAAAGCTCTATGAAGTGAAAGCCATTCTCGAAAAAATGTGTCCCGTTGAAATTGAGGATAATTTCATGGGCGTACGCTGGTCAAAGCTTCTTATCAATGCCACATTCAGCGGTATGTCCGCTGTAATCGGAGGCACTTTCGGCGATGCGGCTGAAAATAAACAGTCCCGTGTCTGCTGTCAGAACCTCATTAAGGAGTGCATCGATGTGGCGAGGGCCGCCGGCATAAAAATAGAACCCGTGCAGGGCAAAGACATTGTCAGGCTCCTTGACTACAATGGGAGCGGTCTCAAGAAAAAATTCGCCTTCGCCATTATTCCCGTCTGCATCAAAAAGCATCGTCTGCTTAAAGCGAGTATGCTTCAGGATCTCGAGAAGGGCAGAAAGTGCGAGGTCGACGCAATCAACGGTGTTGTATGCGCATACGGCAGAAAGTACGGCGTCCCCACTCCCTACAACGACAAGGTCTGTGAAATTATCCACGCGGTCGAAGATGGCAAACTCAGATGCACATTCGACAACGTCAGACTTTTCAATAACCTTTAATAATTACTCAACCGACAAGGCAGACACCCATTAGCCACGTGCTGATAAGGAATTATCTTTGTTTTGAAACAATACTTCCTTATCAGCACGTGGCTTTTGCCTTGTTTTTCTTTGCATATTCAATTGTATGATATTAACATAAAATTTACAATTAAAACAATAATTTTGTGTAATAATCATTGACAAAATTTTATGATTTTGCTAATCTATTCTCAGCACTCGATTTCCGATAATTCTTCACGGATTCATAAGCATCGAACGTGCGATTATATGTACTTGCAAAACTTGTAAAAAAAACATGAATTTTTGAACAAGCTTATTATTTTGCGAAGCCATATAATCCAAGGCACGCAGTGCCTTCCGAAATTCTGCATTCTGCATTCTGCATTCTGCATGTTTTCGCCCCCCCGACCCATTCTTTGCCTATGACTCCAAACTTAATTTTATGAAGAAGCTTCAATCGAGCAAAGAGGAGAGGGTACAATTGAAAAAATTCATTTCAATTCTTTTGACAGCTGTTATTTTAATGACGGCACTTGCATCCGCCGTTGTCCCGGCCTTTGCCGCCGAGGCGACCGACACAAGAATAGTTATTTCCTCAGCAGCCGACAAATACGAGATTGCGGCGGCGGAGTTTCTGCGTGATACCGTAAAGGCGTCAACCGGCACGGAATATAAAATCGTCTATGATTCGTCTTCCGCGGCGGGCTTTGAAATCGCGGTCGGCAACACTAACCGCCTTTCGGTCGATATGTCCGCTTATGACGACGGCGCATATATTATCAGAAGCTTTGCGGGCGGTGTCGCTGTGGTCGGTGCCGGCACAAAGGGTAATGTCTACGGTGTCTGCCGACTTCTGAAGGACTACGGAAATTACCGCTGCTATGTCGCAGGTGATGACTTTACAAATGACGGCTCGGCTCTCGCATTCCCCGACAATATCAATATTGAGTATAAACCGTTCTTTGAGTATACCGAAACCGACTGGCGTCTTAATTACACGAACAGCACAACATACTCAATCGTCAACGGCTTAAACGGCGGCGCGTACAACAGAATTGCCGATGAATACGGCGGCACTGTCAAATATCTCGGCGGCTTTGCCCATACTCTCGCAAGTGTGTTCTGCTCCCGTGACAAATATTTTGATTCTCATCCCGAATATTTCGCACTCAGAGACGGCAAGAGAACATCCGATCAGCTCTGCCTTACAAGCGAGGGTGCATTTAATGTTGTTCTCTCTGAGGTTCTGCAGAATCTCGCTCAGAATGCCTCCGACGGCAAGTTTCAGATTATATCGCTCACTCAGTCCGACAATCAGTCCTACTGCGAGTGCGAAAGCTGCAAACGCATAGACGAAGAAAACGGCTCTCAGGCAGGCACAATGCTTACATTCATCAACCGCATTGCCGAACAGGTGGAGCTTGCCGGCTACACAAATGTTGCCGTTGATACATTCGCTTATCAGTACACAAGAACACCCCCGAAGGTCGTTAAACCCCGTGACAATGTCATAGTCCGTCTGTGCAGTATTGAGTGCTGCTTCTCGCATACGTTCGACGACGCCACATGCGAAAACAATATCCACTTCATGCAGGATCTTGAGGGCTGGGGCAAAATATGCGACCGTGTCTATGTCTGGGACTACGCGAACAACTACGGTCATTCCCTCGCCATTTTCCCGGATTTCGGCGTTCTTCAGAGAAATATGCAGGTACTTTACGAGAACAATGTAAAGGGCGTATATGTTGAGGGCAACTATTACCTCGGCAACTGCGACGGCGAGTTCGGTGACCTTAGATCTTATCTTATCGCAAATCTTCTTGCCGACCCCTACTGCGACTACGACAAGGCTCTTCATGAGTTCTGCAACGCCTTCTACGGCGAGGCAGGCGAGCAGATGGCTGAATTTATCTATATGACGATTGAAGGCTCCAAGAATAATCACCTGAGCATAACAAACCATATCGGCAAGTCATTTTCGCTTACAAGACAGGAGATTAAGACCGCCGATGCCCTGTGGGATATCGCCAAAGAGAACACCGCCAACGACCCCACGACAAACGCCCGTGTAAGACGCAGTGAAATTAGCTGGCGTCTGTGGAAGAGCGCGAACAGAAAGAGCGAGTTTGCCGGGTTCGGACTTGTCCCCGAAAGACTCAGACTTTACCGTGATATTACGGATATGGGCATTTACAGAAGCCGTGAGGGCATGGGCGATATAAAGATGATGCAGTATCACCTGGTTCTCGGTCATCCCGACAGATGGAACAAGGCCAAAAAGGAATCCCTGACCGACTACACCGTTCTCATGAATCTGTGCATTCAAATCTACGACACACTCAAGGGCATTTTCGCACCCTTCATCATTTGCTGACTAATACCACCCACCACCGGGGCAGGGCACTGAGCCTTGCCCCGCTTCAAATTAGCAGTTGGCAGTTAGCAATGAACGAGTGGCCGGTATCCAGTGGTCAGTGGCCGGAGTCGCAGAAAAAAATCATCCGGTGAATGATTTTTTGCAAAGCGACTAATGAGGACCGGCGGCAGCGGTCCGACAATCATATAAACACAAGGAGCAAGGTCGGAAGTTCTGCGGACTTGGATTATAAGCTAACGCCTCTTGCAAAGCAACTCCACACTCCACTCTCCAAACTCCACTCTATGCCTCACTGATCCTTTCTCCTTGCTAACTCGTGCCGCTCCTTGCTAACTCGTGTCGCTCCTTTCTAACTTCATAATCCCGCTCTTATACTCCTCATAACTCCATCTTTATTACTTTTCCCCAAAAAATTTTTAATCTTTTTATGCTATTTATCATATAATTGACTTGAAAAACACAAAGTGACTCTGCTATAATATGTAAGGTTAAGTGCGTACGAACACTTTACTCCGGCTCTTTTGCTGTTGCCGGATTATGTACAACAAAAAATTCAGATTTTTTCTGAAATACGGAGGAAAAATATGAGCAAAAAGTATTGTTACCTTTTCTCTGAAGGCAATGCCAACATGAGAGAGCTTCTCGGCGGCAAAGGTGCAAACCTTGCCGAGATGACAAACATCGGTCTTCCCGTTCCCCAGGGCTTCACAATCACAACAGAAGCCTGCACACAGTATTATGAGGACGGCAGAGAGATCAACGCAGAAATCATGGCCGAAATCAACGAGTACATCGTTAAGATGGAAGGCATCACCGGCAAGAAGTTCGGCGACAAAGAGAATCCCCTTCTCGTTTCCGTTCGTTCCGGTGCCCGTGCTTCAATGCCCGGCATGATGGACACAATCCTCAACCTCGGTCTTAACGAAGAAGTTGTTGACGTTATTGCAAAGAAGTCAAACAACCCCCGTTGGGCTTGGGACTGCTACAGAAGATTTATCCAGATGTATTCCGACGTTGTTATGGAAGTCGGCAAGAAATATTTTGAACAGCTCATCGACAAGATGAAAGCCGAAAAAGGCGTAAAGCAGGACGTTGAGCTTACAGCAGACGACCTCAAGACTCTTGCTTCTCAGTTCAAGGCTGAGTACAAGGCAAAGATCGGCACAGACTTCCCCACAGATCCCAAGGAGCAGCTCTTCGGTGCTATCAAGGCTGTTTTCCGTTCATGGGATAATCCCCGCGCAAACGTTTATCGTCGTGACAACGACATTCCTTATTCATGGGGCACCGCAGTTAACGTTCAGTCCATGGCATTCGGCAATATGGGCGACGATTGCGGCACAGGCGTTGCCTTCACCCGTGACCCCGCTACCGGCGCTAAGGGCCTCTTCGGTGAGTTCCTTACCAACGCACAGGGCGAGGATGTTGTTGCAGGTGTTCGTACACCCATGCACATCAGCGAAATGGCTGACAAATTCCCCGAAGCTTTCGAGCAGTTCAACAATGTCTGCAAGACTCTCGAAGAGCATTACAGAGATATGCAGGACATGGAGTTCACCGTTGAACACGGCAAGCTCTTCATGCTCCAGACACGTAACGGCAAGAGAACAGCTCAGGCCGCTCTCAAGATCGCTTGTGACCTCGTTGACGAGGGCATGAGAACTCCCGAAGAAGCCGTTGCCATGATCGATCCCAGAAACCTCGATACACTTCTTCATCCTCAGTTTGATGCTAAGGCACTCAAGGCCGCTACTCCCATCGGCAAGGGCCTCGGCGCATCCCCCGGTGCTGCATGCGGCAAGATCGTTTTCACAGCGGAAGACGCCTGCGCATGGAAAGAGAGAGGCGAGAGGGTTGTCCTTGTTCGTCTTGAGACTTCTCCCGAAGACATCACCGGCATGAAGGCCGCTCAGGGTATCCTTACAGTTCGCGGCGGTATGACATCTCACGCAGCCGTTGTTGCCCGTGGTATGGGCAGCTGCTGTGTTTCGGGCTGCTCCGAAATCGCCATGGACGAAGAGAACAAGAAGTTCACTCTCGCAGGCAAGACCTTTGTTGAGGGCGACATCATCTCCATCGACGGCACAACCGGCAACATCTATGAAGGCGCTATCCCCACTGCTGACGCTACAATTGGCGGTGAGTTTGGCAGAATCATGGATTGGGCTGACCAGTTCAGAACCATGAAGGTTCGCACAAACGCAGATACACCCAGAGACGCCAAGAAGGCTGCAGAGCTCGGCGCAGAAGGCATCGGCCTTTGCCGTACAGAGCATATGTTCTTTGAGGCTGACAGAATCGCCGCATTCCGCGAGATGATCTGTGCTGACACAGTCGAAGAGAGAGAAGCTGCTCTTGATAAGATTATGCCTTATCAGCAGGGCGACTTTGAAGAGCTCTATGAGGCTCTTGAAGGCAAGCCCGTTACCATTCGTTTCCTTGATCCGCCTCTTCATGAGTTCGTACCCACCGAGGAAGCCGATATCGAAGCTCTCGCTAAGGCTCAGAACAAGTCCGTTGAGGCTATAAAGAACATAATCACTTCTCTCCACGAGTTCAACCCCATGATGGGTCACCGTGGATGCCGTCTTACGGTTACATATCCCGAAATCGCCAAGATGCAGACAAAGGCTGTTATCCGTGCCGCTATCAACGTACAGAAGAAGCACGCTGACTGGAACGTAAAGCCCGAAATCATGATTCCCCTTGTCGGCGAAGTCAAGGAGTTCAAGTTCGTTAAGAACATCGTTGTTGCAACAGCAGACGAAGAGATCAAGGCTGCCGGCGTAAAACTCGAGTATGAGGTCGGCACAATGATCGAAATCCCCAGAGCTGCTCTTACAGCCGATGAGATTGCCAAGGAAGCTGATTTCTTCTGCTTCGGCACAAACGATCTTACTCAGATGACATTCGGCTTCAGCCGTGATGACGCAGGCAAGTTCCTCAATGCTTACTATGACACCAAGATCTTCGAGAACGATCCGTTCGCAAAGCTCGATCAGAAGGGTGTTGGTAAGCTCATGAAGATGGCTCTCGACCTCGGCAAGCCCGTAAATGCTAAGCTTCACTGCGGCATCTGCGGCGAGCACGGTGGCGATCCCTCATCCGTTGAGTTCTGCAACTCCATCGGTCTTGACTATGTTTCATGCTCACCCTTCCGTGTTCCGATCGCTCGTCTTGCAGCAGCACAGGCAGCTATTAACGAAAAGCGCTAATCAGAAATTAGCGAAAATCGTAACAAGTAAATAGCATACGCCCACATTATCGAAAGGTAGTGTGGGCGTTTTTTTGGCTCTAATCCTTACAAATCGTAGGGGTTAGAGCCTTTTTTTATTTTTATCCCATTCTGAACGAATGGGATTTTTTATTTTTTGGCAGATTGTAAAATGAACTTGCAATAGTAAAAAAATAATATCCATAGTGACGATCCTGTGGTAGAATTAAGTCACCACAACGC
>CAVFUV010000099.1:0-7590 GCA_963625735.1 bacterium | reverse complement strand
CCTTGTATTCTTAGGTTTGTCGGACCGCTGCCGCCGGTCCTCATTAGTCGCTACGACAAAAAATCATTCACCGGATGATTTTTGTCTGCGACACTCTCCACACTCCACTCTTAATCACAGCTCTCAACACTCCACTCTAAAACACAGCTCCACTCTTATATGCAACTGAGCAAAGCGGTTACTTCACATACTCAGCAACATTTTTATCATAGTGTCCGCTGTCGGTGAAACCCTTGTCGGTATTAAGGCACTCGCCCCATTTTCTCGCGATTTCTTCGTAGGAGTCGGTCTTTATTCTCGCACGCTCAAAGCCGTCTTTGGCGCCGTAGAGACACCAGTCGGAGCTCCACATGCCGTGCCCGGACGCTTTGTACGTCCACAGCATCCAGCTGTAATTAAGATTTTTCATCGTCTTAAAACAGCTTGACCATGTTGTTGTGCCGAGCGGATAGAACTCACCCATCATAAGCGGCGTATTGAAATAATAAAGCTTAGTAAGCAGAACAAACAGAACAAATATAAAGTCTGATTTCTGATAGAAATGAACCTGATATACAACATTCTCAAAGCCGACAAGCTCCTTGTGCGGTACGGCAAACGCGGTCCATATGCACTCAACGGTTATAATATGGTCGCTGTCAACCGCACGAACGGTGTTGTAAAGTCTGATATATTCGTTTGTGTTGTTCTTTCTTCTTGTTACTTCGCCGTAATCGCAGTCGCAAGAAGGTTCATTGAGAAGGTCATACATTGCAACCGCCGGATTGCCGTTAAAACGGGTAGCGATCGCCGTCCACAGCTCATCCGTAAGCGTACGGAAAAATTCGCCCTCTTCGGATTCCTCATACAGTCGGCAGCTGTCGCCCTTGCCGCTGTGGGGAGCGTCACTCTGAAAACCGGGTGCGCCGTGCATATCGAGAATTACATAAATTCCACGCTCGGAGCATTCCTCGACAATCCAGTCGAGATAGTGGAAATCCCACTCCTTATTTTGATTGAGGATTTTTGTACCGTTATCATCGGAATAGAAATTTCTGTACCAGAACGGAACACGAACGCAGTTGAAGCCTTTTTCGACAATGACATCAAGGTCATATTCGGTTATCCAGTTGTCCTGATAAATATTCATAAGATTATATGCCCTTTCGGTGCCGAAGCGGGCTATAAGCGTTTCGAGGATATCATAGTTGTCTTCAACCTGTTCATACGGGGAGAGCCAGTCCTCCTGTATAAGCCACGAACCGAGGTTTACACCGTGCAGAACAACCTCTTCGCCTCTCTGATTATAAATCTTGCTGCCCTTTGTGACAAGAAAATCATCCTGTGTAAAGGGTGTCCCCACTGTGTGGGTGTTTTCGGTCGAGCCCGAGCAGTCGTCTATGACACCGGCACACGCCAATGACGCCATTGGCACACAAAGAGAGATGCTCAGCAGTACACTCAGCACTTTTTTAATAAATATTTTCATGGTAAAACGCCTCCGAATATTATTGTAATACCGAATTTAATAAATATCTACATTTCTTTTTAATAAACTTAAAAAAAATGTACGCAACCCAATCGAGATCACATACACTTTTTCAATTAAGAATTAAGAATGAAGAATGAAGAATGGAGGAAAACGCTACGCGTTTTGGATTATACGGCTTCGCAGAATTTCAGTTTATTTCAACACGATATCGCAAATACACAGCGAAGCCTTATAAATCCAAGTCCGCAGGACTTCCTTGTTCACTGGCCACCGGATACTGGATACTGACCACTGTCCCGGCCCTTACCGAAACCGCCTGCAATTTTCATAAAGCCGGGCTTTATTTCCCCGTCTGCACAAAAATAAAGATCTCCTGCACCTTCTGCAGAATGAGATAGACAAAATCCCATACCTTCTGCAAAAACTTCGGAAGCCACTTTGAGTAGGCGAAAAGTCCCGAAAGAGCCTTTGTGAAAACGTTCTTTTCAGCCTCGACATCGTCCTTCCAGACCTCGACATCGCAGTTGTCCGCTGTCATTTTTTCATAGGTTGAGTAATAGTAGCCGTCCCACGGATTCTTTATGAAATTGCCGTTTTCATCCTTTGTGGGAACATTCAGAACAAACTGACCGACATCAAAATCATCAATTGTAAGCTGTCTGTCGGCGGTTGTTACGGTATAGGTAAGCTCGCACTCGAAATCCGTCCAGTCGGAGTGCGTCGCACCCTTTACAAACCATGTGCAGTCGGGCCAGAAGCAGGTGGACGCGTCAATCTGCTTATCGGGGGAAATATATTTATCAAGCCCCGCCTCGGTCTGTTTCTGAATGTATTCATCGGAAAGCGTATCGAGAATTGTGCTTGTGGTAGCGCCAAAAGATACTTTGTTTACGGAAGCGATCTGATCGCCGACAAGGTTCATTGACTCGCAGGTCGGAATCATCTGCACGCCGTATTTTGCGACAACGCAGACATTGCAGCCGGAATCCTTTATTTCCTGAAGCAGCTCGGGGATACGCTGACGAACTTCCTCATCATATTTGTCAAGCTTTGCGATAAGTCCGGCATACTCCGTACGAAGCTCACTGCCCTCTTCACCGAAAACATAGTTAAGAGCGTCCTGATAGTCCTCGGCCGTTACACAGCCCCAATAGCAGGGGCAGCCGTAGAATGTGGATCTCGCAATGGCGGATACAACGCCCTGGGCAATCTCTTTATAAAGAGTCTCTTTTATGACATCCGTGGCGGCATCGACAACACCGCATTTAACAAGCATGTTAATGGTGTCTTCAAGGAACTCATCCATATCGCCGAGCAGACCGTAATACTGAAGGTCCGCAACAAGTCTGAGAGCCGCCTTGCCGTCAACGGTGAACTTGCCGCAGATAGCTTCACTCATAGGCTCTGAGCCCGCAACCGTGCCGCCGTCAAACGCGATGCCGTAAATGTCGTCTGTGCCGTACTTCGCGATATAAGCCATGGCAACCTGCGTACCCAGGCATCTTGTAACAAGTGAAACCTTCTTTGCGCCTGTTACTTTCTTTACCGCCTGAATATGCAGATAAAGCTGTTCGGCTATCTCAAGCGGATCAAGACGCCAGTCATAGGCAAAATAATAATCATCAAGCCCATAGTAGCCCTTGCCTTGTTTTTTGTCGACCTTGAGGTTATTCGCAACGGCTTCTCTCTTGGATTTCGGAATATCAGTTCCGTTTGTTACGTTGCCGTTTTTGTCAAGCTGAATGGCTCCGAACATTTCGGACATCTCACTATATACAACATCGTAATAATTTGAGTAGTCCCCGGTTTTGTAGCCGTCGACAAGAGCCGAAATAATATTCTTTGCCGAACCGCTGACATCGGAATCACTGCTGCCGCCGGAGAAAATTTTTGTTATCTCCTTGAATCTGAAAACATTGTTGCCGTTGGAATCCTGTATGTATTCACCGTCGCCGGAAATACGAATAACGGGAATCTGACTGTCTGTGGAACTAAGCTCTACCCCTCCCGCGAGGCTCGTGACACGCATCATCGAGACACAAGGAATGAGAAGGCAGATTGAAAGCAAAACGGATATAACCTTTTTCATTTACAAATACCCTCCTCGGATTTTTCAAAAAAATACACTGTATATTGTAACAAAACCTTAAGCACAAATCAACAAGCGGACTTTCTTAATTTATTAAATATCTGTTAACATTCGGCACACATATCACATTATTTTCGCAACAATTGTTTCTCTTTTTATGTCAAAAATTTGTCATTTTCTGTTTTTCACGAAGCTGTCTTCTTTGTTCGAGCATAATAACAATCCGCTGTCTGTTATATCGCTGTATCATTACAAACAGCATGTCAAACAATGCCGCCATGACGGACGTCACAATAAACACGGGGAACACACCGAACACAAAACCGGCGACAATCGGCAGAAAGCTCAGAACGGCGTTTGTCTCATGCACAACCTCCGCTTTGCACATGACAACGGCAATCTCTTCCCAGCTGTGTTTTCTCGGGTCAAACAAAGCGGGATTATATGTGGGCATTTTGCTCTTCAGCTTCTGAAGTCCGATTTTCTTATAAAACATCATTTCACGAGTGCCGACACTGTATCTTCTCTTATCAAAATCAACCCTGTCACGCATGACCCGATTGACAGCAGCGGACACCAAAAGACGCATAATCAGATGATAGGCAACCGTGCCGAATGTTATGGCAAAAGTCATAACAATTTCGATTTTAGTCACACCGTACAGAACAACCGAGAAAGCCGTCAGCACAAATGCCGCAACCGCCGCAATATTAAACTTCTTTGCCATAATCCACCTCTTTGCCGTAAACCTGCTTTAATTTTATTGTATCAGACCCCGGCAAAAAATCAATGTATTTTTTGTGAAAATCAATTGCTCATTGCCATCTGCCAATTGCTTCCCGTCCCCGACCCCCCGATCCCTAATAAAAAAAGCAAAGTCAACATGACTTTGCGTTTTTTTATCAAAGTACCTTCGACAAAAAGTCTTTTGCTCTCTGTGTCTTTGGCGCGGAGAAAAATTCCCGCGGCGGTGCTTCTTCAAGTATAAGACCGTCATCCATAAACAGAACTCTTGTGCCGACCTCTCGGGCAAAGCCCATTTCATGCGTTACGACAACCATTGTCATACCGCTGTCGGCAAGCTCTTTCATAACATCCAGAACCTCACCGACCATCTCGGGGTCAAGCGCGGATGTCGGCTCGTCGAACAGCATTATTTCGGGGTTCATAGCCAGTGCGCGAACAATGGCGATACGCTGTTTCTGACCGCCCGACAGCTGCTGAGGGAATGAATCCGCTTTATCCCTGAGTCCTATTCTGTCGAGGAGCTTAAACGCCTCCGCCTCCGCTTCTTCTTTTGTCTTTTTAAGAAGCTTTATGGGAGCGAGAGTTATGTTATCGAGAATATTGAGATTATTGAACAGATTGAACTGCTGAAAAACCATGCCAATTCTGCGGCGGGCGAGGTTAACATCGATTTTGTTGTCGCTGTAAAGCTTTTTCATAAGAGCGTTATACTCACTGCCCTCATGCTTTTTAAGAAGATCCCTGGCCTTAATCTCTTTTATGATTTCAAGCTTTACGTCCTCGTTGTTGCCTCGACTGCTTCGTGACACGGCATCCTTATACATACGCTTAAACGTGTCGGACGCCTCGATTATGTCAAAGTGCAGATACGGATCAATCGGCGTTACAAGGTCATTGTCAACCCACACTTCACCGTATGTCGGTTCTTCAAGAAGGTTCATACAGCGTAAGAATGTACTTTTGCCGCTGCCCGAAGGCCCGATGATAACGATTTTTTCGCCTTTCTCAATCTCACACGATACGCCCTTAAGCACACGAAGACTGCCGAAATCCTTGTAAATATTTTTAACGCTTATCACTTGCCCTCAACCTCTTTTCCATCAATTTAATAAGAAGTGAAATTACCGCGACAATCACAATGTATATAACTGCCATAGCGAGGTACGGCACCATATACTCATAGTTTGCCGACGCAATGGAGCGGAAAGCCTTGCTTAAATCGGATACGCTGATAAACGAAACAACCGATGTCTCTTTTACAAGTGAAATAAACTCGTTGCCGATTGTGGGCAGAATGTTCTTGACCGCCTGCGGAACTACAATTTTCATCATTGTTGTGCCGTATGTAAAGCCAAGTGCGCGACCTGCCTCCATCTGACCGTGGTCAACCGACAGAATACCCGAACGCATTATTTCGGAAACATAAGCACCGGAATTGAGTCCGAATATGATTGTACCCGTAACAACGGGGTCAACCTTTATGCCGAGCAGCGGAAACAGCACAAAGTGACCGAGCAGAAGCTGAACAACCATGGGCGAACCACGGAAGAACGCGACATAAACGGTGGCTATCTTGTCGAGCACCTTAAGGATTTTGTTGTTTTTCGGAACAACCTTTATGACGGCTATAATCGTGCCTATGATAACGCCGATTATAAGACCGCCGACAGCCAATATACCGGTATTTTTAAGACCCAGCAGAACATCCTTGTATGCGCCCTTGTATACAAGCGATGTCCAGAAGCCTTCAAATTTAACTTTCCAGTTCATCAGAAAAAATCCTTTCCGGATACTTATATAAAACCAAACAAGGGTCACGGCATTCGTCGCTGAATACCGCAACCCCCTAAATTATTTGTTAACGCTAATCAGTTGGCTGCGTTAAATTTCTCTGCAAGTGCGTTTGCGGGAGCTTCATCGGTGATAACATAGTCAATGTTGCCGTTGATCATGTCCTGAACTGCAAGAGCCGCACTGTCGTAACCTGCCGCTGTTACCTTGTAGCCTGCGTAATCGTCGCTGCCCTTTGTATAGAACTCACCTGTTGTGCCGTTCTGGAAGCCGATTTTTACAGTGCTGTCGAAGGAATTGAGAACTGTCTCAACATCTTCCTTTGTCTTGCAGTCGGCAAACTTTGTGTCGTCGGCGAGAGTTATAACCTTCTGAGAAGCGGTATAGAAAGCGTCTGTGAAGTTAACCTGCTTAAGTCTCTCTTCGGTGATTGTAAGAGCGGCTGCGGCGATGTCTGCGTTGCCGGAATCAACTTCGTTGAGAACTGCGTCAAAAGCACCGTCTTTAATAACAAGCTCTTTGCCGAGGCTCTCTGCGAACTTTGCCATGAACTCCATCTCGATGCCCATGAACTTATCGCCGTCCTTGTACTCAAAGGGAGCAAATTCGGCGTTTGTGGCAACAACAAGCTGATCCTTGCCTGTGTCAAGCTCTGCGGAAGTGATGCCTTCGGGTGTGCCGTCGCCGAAATATTTGTTTGTGATATCGTCAAAAACGCCGTTTTCTTTGGTTTCCTTAATGAAAGCGTTGAGCTTTTCGAGAAGGTCATCCTGATCTTTGCTTACGGCGATGCCGTACTGCTCTTCGGTAAGAGCGATGTCAACAACCTTGATAACATCCTTTGTTTCAACAACAGCGTTGTCGGTAGCGTTTGCGCCGTCTGCGGTGTCTGTATCTGTGCTGCCGCAAGAAGCGAAGCCGCAGGCAACCATGGAAAGCGCGAGAATAAGTGCGATAACTTTAAGT
Organism: bacterium; assembly: GCA_963625735.1. GTDB lineage: Bacteria > Bacillota > Clostridia > Oscillospirales > Acutalibacteraceae > RUG806. Next base: position 526 of record CAVFUV010000099.1, on the reverse strand, counting down.
GCCTTTTTCATTGTGTGTTTCCTTCCTGAATATGAATTTGAATTTGTGAAATGCATTATATACCGTATTTTGCATAAAATCAAGTATTTTTTGAATATTTTTGCAATTTGTATACTGTTACAAAATCTGTCGTCTGTCCGCTGCTTCACTTATGCAAAACATACCGAAATATTCGTTTTCTAAGCTGTAACAAACAGTCTTTTATGCTGCTTAAGAAAAAAGGAAATAATCTCACATTTGCCGTTTTCCGTATAAAATGTCATTCTCGAGCGAATAAACAGTGTATATATGCAAGAGTATACATATTTTTTGCATAATTTTTCATTTCCCTCCCTATTGCAACTTGCGACAAAACAAAATATAATATAAATGGACTTTTTTAGAATTTACATCAAAAGCATGCCGACTGTGGAGTGTAGAGTTAAGCTCCGCAAACGGCGTAGCTATATAATCCAGGACACGAAGTGTCTTCCTTTACCCCCCCGGTCCCCGCCCCCTGACCCCCGACCCCTATATTCTGCTATAC
>CAVFUV010000098.1:0-7642 GCA_963625735.1 bacterium | reverse complement strand
TCGCTACGCCAAAAATCATTCACCGGATGATTTTTGTCTGCGACATTATGCATTGTGAATTGTTAATTGAAAAAGGGAGAGTTGACTATGCACTTTGATATACCTTTCTGCGACAAAAACAACGAACGCAAAATGCTTGCGTCACGTGTCAAGCAGATTATCAACCACATCGGCGACCGTATTTTTACCGACTGCGAGGATGCCGGCGACTTTATGTTCCGTGAGGGGCAGTATTCACCCGACAAAATAGATGAAGGCGAGTGGGCCCCATTCGGCAAGGATGATATGTGGGGCTATCGTGAAGAGTACTGCTGGTTTAAGCAGACTGTCAGAATCCCCGAACGCTTTGCCGGCAAGAGCGTCGTTTATGAGGTTACCCCCTTCCCGGACGGCTCATGGCACACGCCTCAGCAGCAGTTTATTTTCTTCGTAAACGGCAAAATGGTTCAGGGCGGCGACAGTCACCATACCTATATCTATCTTGCCGAACACGCAAAAGGCGGCGAGACATTTGATATCGCCCTCAATGCCTATTGTGACGACTGGGAGTTCAGAGGCAAGTCCGCTCTTCGTGCCTATCTTAAGGTTAAGGACATGGAGACAAACGCCCTTTATTACGATCTTCTCACTCCCTGGAATGTGGCGCACTGCTATACCCATGAGGACGAAGCGAGAATTGACATTATAAAGACACTCAACACCGCCGTAAATATGCTTGAGCTTAATACAGCGGATGATGATGTGTACCGTGAGAGCGTAAGAAATGTAAGAAATTATCTTAAAGAAAATATCTACGGCAGAAGCTCGGATGTTCTGACTTCAGCCATCGGTCACACACACATTGACACCGCATGGCTGTGGCGTCTTCGTCAGACACGTGAAAAGGCCGCAAGAAGCTTTATGACCGTCGTAAATCTTATGAAGGAATATCCCGAATATAAATTTATGTCGTCACAGGCTCAGCTTTATGATTTTGTAAAGCAGGATTATCCCGAGCTTTATGAGCAGATAAAGCAGATGGTCAAAGAAAAACGCTGGGAGCCCGAAGGCAGCATGTGGGTCGAGAGTGACACAAACGTTGTATCCGGTGAAAGCCTTGTCCGTCAGTTCCTTGTCGGCAAACGCTTCTTCCGTGACGAGTTCGGCGTTGACAATAAAATCATGTGGCTTCCCGATGTTTTCGGCTATTCGGGAGCACTTCCGCAGATTATCAAAAAAGCGGATATCGATTACTTCATGACCACAAAAATTTCGTGGAATGAGTTCAACAAGTTCCCGTTTGACACATTTATGTGGCGCGGTATCGACGGCACAGAGGTTCTCTCGCACTTTATCCCGACCGAGAATGCCGACGACACGGAATTTATGACAACATATAACGGCAAGCTTACACCCACTCAGGTTATAGGCGGCTGGAAGCGTTATTCAAATAAAGACCTTAACAAGAATGTTCTGTTCTCATTCGGTCACGGCGACGGCGGCGGCGGAGTTGACAGAGATATGCTTGAAGAGGGCAAGCGTATGTCAAGAGGCATCGACGGCTGTCCTATGGTAAGACAGGAGTTCGCACGTGATTTCTTCGACCGTCTCAAAAAAGAGGTTGAGGGCAGTGATCGTCTTCCCGTATGGTCAGGCGAGCTGTATCTTGAGTTCCACCGCGGCACGCTTACCGCTCAGGCACGCAACAAGAAATATAACCGCAAGAGTGAATATCTGTATCAGGATGCCGAAACTCTCGGCGTTCTCGCAAAGACTCTCGCGGGCAAGGAATACGAGAGCCAAAAGATTCTCGACGGCTGGAAGATTATCCTTCTTAATCAGTTCCACGATATAATCCCCGGTTCTTCAATCGCTCAGGTATACGAGGACTCAAAAGAGCAGTATGAGCAGATTGGCGCCGCCGGCAGAGAGATGGTCTCCGACAGCGAAAAGGCAATTGCCGAGTGCGTTGCGACAGACGGCGACTCGATTGTCGTTTTCAACACTCTCGGTTTTGACCGTAACTCCGTTGTGATTACCGATATGCCCGAAAAAGCGGATTTCCATCTTATCGACAGCGATGAAAATTCCGTACCGTGGCAGAAGACATATGACGGCAAGCTCTGCTTTGTTGCGGAGTCTGTACCCGCGAAGGGTTACAAGACCTATAAAATTGCGGACGGTATCGAAGAAATCGACGGCGGCATGGAGATTGACGGCGACACATTCGAAAATGACTTTTACAGTGTCACATTTGACGAGAATAAAAATATTTCTTCCTATATCTGCTTTGACGCAGAGAGAAGCGTAGCAAAGGAAGGTCAGACAATCGGCAGACTTATCGCCTATGAAGACAGAGCTCACAACCACGAGGCATGGGATATCAAGTGCTATTACGGCGAAAAGTTCTGGAATATCGATGACGTGGAAAATGCCGAAATTATCGAAAACGGCGCTGTTCGTACGGTATATAAAATCGACCGCCGCTTCAATCTTTCGCACATTTCTCAGTATTACATTTTCTATCCCGATTTTGAGCGTATTGACATTTTCTATGATATAGACTGGAAAGAGAAGAGAATTGCCCTCAAGGCGGATTATCCCGTTGATGTCAATGCCACCGAGGCTACATTTGATATTCAGTTCGGTAATATTAAGCGTACGGCACACGAGAACACGACCTGGGACTATGCTCAGTTTGAGTCCTGCGGTCACAAGTGGGCGGACCTCTCCGATAACGGTTTCGGCTTCTCGGTTCTCAACGACTGCAAATACGGCTGGACTGTCAAGAACGGTCACATTAAGCCCACACTTCTGCGTTCCGCAACCGCTCCCAACCATAATCAGGACAGAGAACGCCATACATTCACATATGCTCTCTATGCACATGCGGGGGATGTCAGCGCTTCGGATGTCGTAAGCGAAGGCTATGATCTGAACGTGCCTCTTACGGCGGTACATACCGGTGCTCACAAGGGCACGCTTGAGCCCGACTTCTCGCTTGTTTCGGTCGATGCCGACAATGTTATTATTGAGACGGTTAAAAAGGCCGAGGATTCCGACGATATCATTATCCGTATGTATGAGACTTGGAACTGCGGTACGGATGCCGATGTATCGTTCGGTCTGCCCGTAACAGCCGTTTCCGAGTGCAATCTGCTTGAAGAAAAGGACGAACCGCTTGCTCTGTCCGATAATAAGGTCGTTCTTAAGTTCAGGCCGTTTGAGATTAAGACGATAAAGGTTGCACTTAAGTGATGCAGTTGCTAATGCGAAATGCAATACAAATAATGCATAATGCATAATGTAGAATGCATAATGCAGAATGTCGCAGACAAAAATCATCCGGTGAATGATTTTTGGCGCAGCGACTAATGAGGACCGGCGGCAGCGGTCCGATAACCTAAAACAAGAAGACACTGCGTGTCTTGGATTGTATAGGGCTTCGCTAAGGATAAGTTAGATAAAAGAAGAAAGCGTCTTGGCAACAGGACGCTTTTTTTGTCGGTAATTGTGATTTCTTTTGGCGGTGCCGACCTTTTTCTGTGCTCGTGGCTGAGCCGCCCGTCAGTGCACCTGTCTGTCCGGTCGGTTAATTTCCGAAAAACATGCTGACTTTATCGCCGTCCGGACAGGTGCCGCCTCCGTGCGGCTGCCCTCGTTCGCATTCGGTTGTTCGCCCGGTCGGGGCCGGGCTCACAACCTTTGCTCACTCGGTCACTTTGCCGCCCGTCGGTGCACCTGTCGTCCGATTAGCTTTACAAATCAATCCGGCTGCCGTGCGGGACAGACAGGTGCCGCCTCCGTGCGGCACCCCTGCGCTGCGTCTTCATTTTTTCACCCGCCGAGGGCGGCGGATAAAAAAATTTGCCTCGCTCCGGGGTGTGCCTCGCCTTGCTCGGCATTCGGCTCGTCGCTATCGCTCCTCGCCTCATCAATTCCCAATCAAAAAATCCATTGTAACCTCTAATTTCACAAAAAAAATAAAGACTTAGAATAGAATTTAGTTGAAATTTTCCAAAATATTTTTCCAAAAAAAACAAAATACTCTTGCAATTCATAGTTTACTGTGTTATACTGAATTCAGTAACAAAAAATGAAACTACTTACCCCTTGTTTGTAACATTTTATTGTAAAAAGATTATGCAGGAGGAAATTGTGATGTCATCCGTATCTGAATTTTATTTATCATCGTTCAATTTGCGAGATCCAAGGGGTGGGTCTGTGTTTATTCGGAATACTTATTTACATTCAATAATAGATTTGAAATCAAAGCCGAGAACAGGACTTTATATGTCTTGTTTTTCGGTTTTTGCTTTTCTTTGAAGGGAGGGGATTGACATGAAGTATTATCTCTTTTGCAGATTGTAGTTTTTTTGTATCTGCACCGGGCGTTTTTCAATGTCGTAAATTTATCGGTAACAGTTTGATTCTATTTTGAAAAATAAATTTTTTTAAATTGAAAGGAGCTTGTTAGTTATGTTAAAAAATAAAGCTAAGTTTGTGTTAGGAACACTTGCGAATATTTTCGCAATTCTTATTTTGATATTCAACTGGATGCCGGGACTTCCTTCTTTAAGTAAAGTGACGACTGATGCCTTTTTTGTGCCGGCTATTTGCCTTGTTCTGATTTTTGCGATTTTCTCGTTCGCTTCAGGTGTATATCTTATTCTTAATAACAATGAAAAGCAAACCAAAAAATTTGCAATTATAAATACAACTGTCACAATGGTATTTATACTGTTTGTCTATCAGTTAGGTCTGATAAACGGTGAATCCATGTTCGGAGACACACCTCCATGGAAGCTTTCATCCGACGGTATGTTTTTGGGATATCTTTCCTGGTTCCTGCTGATTATTGCGACGGTTGTTGAAATACTGCTGACAGTGCACTTTATAAAGAAGCGTAAATCGCTTTTTGAGTTCTGAGAAGTATTAACTGTCTTCCCAATGTCTGTTTATAAACGAAACCATATGAATTGATTTTCACTGTTTTTTTCCTTCCCAGTCGATTTTTGCTGACTCTCAATAAAAAAAGTTCTCCTTCCGCAATCACGAAAGGAGAACTTTTTATGATACTGTCTTACAGTTTCTTTGTTTTTATCTCATCAAGTGCCATCGCAATGAAGTCCTCGACCTTCATTGAGCCCTTGTCGCCCTCGCCGCGTTTGCGGACGGATACCGTGCCTTCCTCGGCTTCCTTGTCGCCGACAACAAGCATGTAGGGTATCTTCTGAAGCTGAGCTTCTCTGAGCTTGTAGCCGAGTTTTTCGCTTCTCTTGTCCGCCTCTGTTCTTATGCCGGCGGCTTCAAGCTTCGCTTTGATAGCGTCCGCTGTTTCGTGATGTCTGTCGGCAATCGGCAGAACCTCAACCTGAACGGGAGCAAGCCACATCGGGAACGCACCTGCGAAATGCTCGGTGATAACGCCTATGAATCTCTCAATTGAACCGAATACAACACGGTGAATCATAACCGGACAATGCTTCTCGCCGTCCGCACCCGTGTATTCAAGACCGAAACGGCCGGGCAGCTGATAGTCAAGCTGAATTGTGCCGCACTGCCATGTTCTGCCGAGGCTGTCTTTAATGTGGAAGTCAAGCTTCGGACCGTAGAACGCGCCGTCGCCTTCGTTTACTATGTATGTCTTGCCGACGGATGTAATTGCGTTCGCGAGAGCGTCTGTGGCAACCTTCCAGTCTTCCTCCGAGCCGATATGATCCTCGGGCATGGTTGAAAGCTCAATTTCATAGGGCAGACCGAACAGTGAATAAACCTCGTCAAACAGGCTCGCTATGCGGATAACTTCATCTTTAATCTGTTCGGGTGCAAGAAGAATGTGCGCGTCGTCCTGCGTGAAGCAGCGAACACGGAAAAGTCCGTGCAGCGCGCCCGAAAGCTCGTTTCTGTGCACTCTGCCAAGCTCACCGTAACGCAGGGGGAGCTCCTTGTATGAATGCGGCTCAAGCTCGTAAACAAGAATACTGCCGGGGCAGTTCATGGGCTTTATCGCGAAATCCTCGCCGTCAATAACGGTGGTGTACATATCGTCGTGATAGTGATCCCAGTGTCCCGAGGTTTCCCACAGTGTGCGGCGCATGATCTGCGGAGTCGAAATTTCAAGATAATCCCACTTCTTGTGAACCTGTCTCCAGTATTCAATAAGAGTGTTCTGAAGAACCATACCCTTGGGAAGGAAGAAGGGCATGCCGGGTGCTTCGTCTCTGAGTGCGAAAAGTCCGAGTTCTCTGCCGAGCTTGCGGTGGTCACGGCGTTTTGCTTCCTCAATCGCCTCAAGATACGCATCCAAATCCGCCTGCTTTGTGAAGGCTGTGGCATAGATACGCTGAAGCATCTTGTTTTTCTCGCTTCCGCGCCAGTAAGCGCCTGTGCAGGAAGTGAGCTTAAACGCCTTTATTCTGCCGGTATCGGGAATATGCGGACCCGCGCAAAGCTCCGTAAATTCACCCTGCTTATAGAAGCTGATGTTCTCGCCCTTGCCGGCGTGCTCCTCAACAAGCTCAACCTTATATATTTCACCGAGATTTTTGTAGTATTCAACAGCGTCCTCGGGGCTCATCTCGAAATGCTCAATGGGAAGAGCCTCCTTGACTATTTTCTTCATCTCCGCTTCAATCTTCTCGAGATCGTCGGGAGTGAAGGGTGTTTCTCTGTCAAAGTCATAATAGAAGCCGTTTTCGATTGACGGACCGATTGCGAGCTTTGTTTCGGGCCACAGACGCTTTACAGCCTGTGCGAGAACGTGAGACGCGGAATGACGGAATGTACGCTTGCCCTCATCCGAGTCGAATGTGAGAAATTCTATCTCGCAGTCTTCGGTTACGGGAGTGCGGAGATCCTTTTCTTCTCCGTTGATTTTGCATACGCATACAGCCTTATAAAGACCTGTGCCGATTGATTTCGCGATGTCCATGGCTGTTGTGCCGGACTCAAACTCGCGAATGTCGTCTCTGAGTTTTACTTTAACCATAGTACTCATCCTTTCGTGTCGGGCGGGTAAAAAATAAACTCCGCCCCGAATAATCATAATAATGATACGGGGTGAAGTATTGCTTACTCCACGGTTCCACCCATGTTGCGGAAAAATCCGCCGCTTATTGTGGCTTTAACGCAGCCGTACGGCACGCCTTTTGCGAAAAACGCTTCGGCGGCACTCGGGAGTGGTACGCTGTCGGAATAATCCGTTCGCCTTGCACCGTGCGGCGGACTCTCTGTGGGATTACGGCACACGACAGCACGTCTCCGTCACCGTTTTGTACAAGACAGTTGTACCACAAACCGACAAAAATGTCAACGAAAATATGCGGCAAATATCCGGGTACGCCGATTTTTCGGGGCATCTGCCGACTTTTGTTTAATCGTATTTTTATTCTTTCGAAAATGTCTGCTGTGCGATGTTATCCGAGAATTTGTTTTAATAAAATGATTTTCTTGAACAAATCGGTATACCGTTTGCCCGTTTTTAAAAATAAAAAAATTTAATTTTTTGCAACGTCTTGACGGAAAATTCTGTTTTTGTTAGTATCTGCTCGAAGATAATTTTTAAGAAAAAAGGTTGACAAAAGCAATGTACTCTGCGACAATTTCTAACAGACAGACAGACAGACAGACAGACAGACAGACAGACAGACAGACAGACAGA
>CAVFUV010000097.1:0-7735 GCA_963625735.1 bacterium | reverse complement strand
TCTTTATATACTTCATCATCATCTCTGACGGAAATAACTATCACTGTCATGGTATCATTTTCACGAAGCAAAGAATAAACAACACGGTATCCCAAATCTCGAAGCTTGATTTTATAGAAGCCGCTGAGTTTTGATGAGGCATGGTTTCCCAACGGTTTTCCTATTCCATCAGGCGGCGGCAAAGGACGATCAGCAGTTTTTTCAATTGTCTTCAACACAATTTTTCTGTTGTAAGGGTCTAATTTTCTCAAATCTCTCTGAGCTTCCTTAAAGTACTCTATATTCCACTTCATAAAAGCTCCTCACTCGATATCAACATCGATGTCCGCCAAGTCATCCTCGGTTATACCCAACTGCCTCATCATTTCTTCATGAGAAACATTTTCGGAACTGTCATTTGAAGCGACACGCTTCTGTGCTTCGGTCAGAAGCATATAGTCGGAGAGCATCTCCATCAGTGATTCATACTGAGCAGGCGAAATAAGCACACATGCGGGGCGGTTGTTCTTAACAACGATTTTTGTGCCGGTGTTTTCGACTTCATCGAAAATTTTTGCGGCTTCGCCTTTGTTAAATCTTGTTATCGGAACCATTGATTTCATCAAATCGACAACTGACATACTGTTCATAACAAATACCTCTTTTGCTTGTCTTTTTCAGTTTTATTATACTTCAAATCAAGAGAAATATCAATATATTTATCGTTATTTTTATTGATATATTTATGGTTGTAATCAAAAAAAATCCCCAAGACAACTGTCTTGAGGATATAAACTCATTTTTTATATCAAGCCGTTTCGGACTTGTTCCTGTGTGCCTTTATCAGCGCCGGAATATCAACCTGCGACATGACAATCGCGACAAACATAACCGCACAGCCTATGTATTCATACACCGTCATTTTTTCTTTCAGAACAATCGCCGAGCAGACAACGCCGAACAGCGACTCGGTGCACATAAGAAGCGACGCCACGGTGCTCTCGGTAAATTTCTGTCCGACAATCTGCAGTGTATAGGCGACACCGCAGCTGAGCACACCCGCATATGCGATTGAAACCCATGCGGACATTATATCGGAGATATTCGGCGTTTCAAATATGAACATCAGAATGCACGAGATGATACCGCTGACCGTGAACTGCACGCACGACAGCTTGACGGAGTCTACATCCGGTGCAAGACGCTCAATCGCGAGAATATGCACGGCATAGGCGATACTGCATATAAACGCCATAAAATCACCCTTATTGATACCCGAAAAGCCCTTGCCGGCAATGCACAGAAAATAAAGCCCGACACAGCCGCAGATAACGCAGAACCATGTCACAATCGGCACTTTCTTTTTGAGGAACAGTCCGAACACGGGCACGAACATCATATAAAACGCCGTTATAAAAGCGATTTTTCCGGCGGATGAATCATTAAACGCAAACTGCTGAAAATTGGAGGCAACGCAGAGAATAACACCCAATACAGAGCCGTTTATGATAATTTTCCTGTTCTCGGCCTTGCGGACTTCCTTCGGCACGGGATTTTTCTTTTGGCTTACTGCGTCACGAACGAGAATTACCGGAATAAGCACTATTGCGCCGAGCAGAGTACGCACGCCGTTATATGTAAAAGCCTCGATTTTGTCCATGCCGATATCCTGAGCCACAAACGACGAGCCCCAGATAAAAGCGGTCAGAAGAAGCATTACAACGCCCTTAAATTGTGTTTTTTGCATAAAGATTTCCCCATATCTATGTTAAAATGTAACAAAGAAAAGAGTAACACAAAAAAGGACAAAAAGTCAAGAGAGGGAGATAAATTTTGTGAAGGACACAGAGAAGGCAACAGGAGCAAGAAGTTAGCAAGGAGCAAGGAGCAGTTTCGGAAGTCCTGCGGACTTGGATTGTATAATCTTCGCAGACATTAGAGCTTTTGAAAATAAACGGGGTTTGTTCTGTATTTTTACATTGCAGACAAACGATTTTAGTGAAAATTGTTGACGGGGAGGGGGGATATCAATATAATTGTATTTAAGTATAAAATGAAAAGAGATAATGCGGAATGGTTGAAAATATTATAATCAGAGAATACACGTCCGAGGATGTTTCGGCGATAAATGAAATATGGAACGAGGTTGTAAGAGACGGCGTGGCGTTTCCGCAGACCGAAGAGCTTAGCGACAAGACGGGAGCGGAATTTTTCGCTTCGCAGACATACTGCGGTGTTGCCGAAAACACCGAGACAAAACAGATTCTCGGTCTGTTTATACTTCACCCGAACAACATCGGCAGATGCGGTCATATAGCAAACGCCAGCTTCGCCGTATCGGGCAAGGCAAGAGGGCTTCATATAGGTGAAATGCTTGTGACACAGTGCCTCAATCAGGCAAAAAATCACGGCTTTAAGATAATGCAGTTCAACGCCGTTGTCGCCGACAATATTCACGCAAGGCATCTTTATGAACGTCTCGGCTTTAAGCAGCTCGGCACGATTCCGGCGGGATTTCATCTTAAAAACGGCGAGTATGCCGACATCTGCCCCTATTATAAAACTCTGTAAGAAGAGGTGACATTTTGAAGAACAAAAAAGTAATATCGATAACAGCGCTTTTTATGACTCTGATATGTCTGTTGAGCTCCTGCTCCGACTCTGTCGGCACAACCGACGCGGCGTCCCCTGCCGAGACGGACGAAAATTATACGGAATACGCCGAGGACGACAGCACAAGAGTAATTGAAAATCAGTCCAAAGAAGAGCAAAACGATGAAAATGTCATTTTTTCACAGAGCGAGATAGAGAAGCTGAACACCGAGATTCTTACCGACCCCGGAGAGAGTGCCATGATGTATGACCTGTCTGAGCTTAAGGACGGCATCTCGGGCAAAAAGGTCAGGGAAATGATTATCACGTACAAGCGTATTGATTCAACGCTTTATCACGGCGACGACGCACTGACAAATGACGACTGGACACGCATTCTGCAGAACAGAGATACCGACAATCTCGACGATAAAATCACCGTCAGATGGGGTGTCACGGTAAAGAGAACCGAGATGAGGAGCTTCCCTACCGATATGCAGGTGTCATACAGGGCAAATAATCTCTACGGCAATGTTTTCCTTGAGACAATTCTGTTTATAAACGAGCCCGTTGCGGTTCTGCACACAAGCAGGGACGGCAAATATTCCTTTGTCGAATCACGCTTTTACAGAGGGTGGATTCTCTCGAAAAACATAGCGTGCTGCGACAGCTACGAGGACATGATGAGCGCGAACGAATCCGAACACCGTTTTATTGTTATAACCGGGAGCTATATAACACTCTCGGACGACCCATATGAAGACACGGTGTCGGCACTTCGGCTGACCATGGGCGAAAAGCTGGCACTCGCCGAAGAACCCGGCACGATAAAGACGGTGCGTGACAGAACGTCATACAATAACTATATCGTAAAAATCCCCACACGCGACAGTGACGGCAAGCTTGCCTTTGTCGAGGCGTTTGTGCCGACTTCCGCCGATGTAACAGTGGGTTATATGCCATACACGTGGGAGAATGTAATTTCTCAGGTCCGCAAGACATTAGGCGAGGTCTACGGCTGGGCGGGCATGGCGGATTCCCGTGACTGTTCAAGTCTTGTAATGGAGGTATACCGCTGTTTCGGCTTTGTTCTGCCGAGAAACGCAAGCGCCATAGCATCCGTCCCCGACAGGTTTATAACGGATGTATCCGATATGACAACAGACGAAAAAACAGAGCTTCTGAAAAACTGCCCCGAGGGTGCGGTGCTCTATTTTCCGGGGCACATTATGTTTTACAGCGGAACAAGGGACGGCGTACCGTACTGTATAAGCGCAGTCGGCAGCTTTACCCCCGAAAACGAAAGCGAAGCACTGTCGGTTTATACCGTTGCCGAAAATTCACTCAATGTTAAGCTGTCGGACGGAACGGAATGGATTGAGGCTTTGACGAAAATAATAGTCATTGAAAATTAGCCATAAAAAGGGGCCGGGGGTCAGGGACCGGGGACCGGGGAACTGAGGAAGTCCTGCGGACTTGAATTTATAAGCTCCGCCTCTTGCGAAGCAACTCCACACTCCACACCCCACACCCCACACTCCACACTCCACACTCAAAAAAAGGAGGCAATCTTATGCGAAAAGTTATAAACATAAACGACAACTGGGTCTTTGTCAAAGAGGGCAATGCCGAGAAAGTAAATCTTCCGCACACATGGAACGGTGTTGACGGTCAGGGAGGCGCGGACACCTATTACAGAGGCAGGTGCCTTTATAAGCATATACTCCCGAAGTGCTCCGGCAGAACATATATTGAGATAAACGGAGCGAACACCGTGGCACAGGTCTATGTAAACGGGCAGTATATAAGCCGCCACATTAACGGCTACTCAATGTTTCGAACGGAGCTTACCGCTTTTCTGAAGGACGGCGAAAACACCGTTGAAATTACGGTTGACAACTCCCCCGACGAGCTTATTTATCCGCAGACTGCCGACTTCACATTCTACGGCGGTCTTTACAGAGATGTTAATCTTATCACGGATGTATCCGACACACATTTCGCGCTTCTTGACAAAAGTCTGTGCGGTATTTTCATCACGCCGAAAATCGACGGCAGGGTGTACATAAAAAGCTTCACAGAGGGCAGAGCCGACAACGCCGAAAAGCGTTTTACGGTGCTTGATGCGGATGAACACAAGGTTGCGGCGGTTACCGTCCCCGCCGAAAAGCAGGCCGCTTCCCTTCTTGTCGAAAATCCCGTTTTGTGGAACGGCGTGAAAAATCCGTATCTCTATACACTTAAAGCGGAGCTTATAAAAGACGGCGAGGTCATTGACACCGTGTATGACCGCTTCGGCTTCAGAGATATAAATTTCGACCAAAACGAGGGATTTTTCCTGAACGGCGAGCATCTTAAGCTCAAGGGCGTCTCACGCCATCAGGACAGAGAAAACCTCGGCAACGCCCTTACAATAAAGGAGCATACCGAGGATATTGAAATAATAAAGGAAGTCGGTGCAAACTCCGTTCGTCTTGCCCACTATCAGCATGACAGTAAATTTTATGATCTGTGCGACGAAAACGGACTTCTTGTATGGGCTGAAATTCCCGTCATTTCACGTTATTCAAAGAAAAAACAGCCTCAGGCAAGGCTTATGCTTGAGGAGCTTATAAAGCAGAATTACAACCGCCCGTCGATTTTCTGCTGGAGCGTGCAGAATGAAATTTCGATTTCGGGTTCGTCGGAGTCCATTATAAACGGCATAAGAGAATTAAACGACATTGCGCACGCCCTTGACCCGACACGCCCGACGACAAGCGCGCAGCTGGCGTTCTGCCCCATATCGTCTCCGCTTAATGACATAACGGATATTTTAGGCTACAACCACTATTTCGGCTGGTATGTGCAGACCTTCAACGCTGTTGACGAGTGGCTCGACCGCTTCCACAGAGAAAAGCCGTACGCAAAGCTGTGTCTGTCCGAATACGGTGCGGAGGGCATCACAACTCTTCATTCCGCCACCCCCATGCAGGGCGATTACAGCGAAGAATATCAGGCGCTGTTCCATGAGCATTACATAAAGGCGATAAACGAGCGTGACTGGCTGTGGGGCTCTTATGTGTGGAATATGTTCGATTTCGGCTCGGCGGCAAGAAACGAGGGCGGTGTCAGAGGCAGAAACAACAAGGGACTTGTAACAATCGACCGCAAGACAAGAAAAGATTCGTTCTATGTCTATAAGGCGTTCTGGTCCGATGAAAAGTTCGTCCATATCGCAGGCGAGCGTTTCATAAACCGCCCCACAGGCGAACAGCAGATAAAGGTATATTCAAACTGCCGTGCGGTAACAATTGACATTGACGGCGACAGACAGACGCTTGACGGCGACAGAATTTTCATTTTCAATGTCACACTGACCGAAGGCAGACACAAAATAACGGCGACTGCGGACGGGTGCGAGCATACAACAGAAATCAACGCTGCGTCCACTCCCGACCCGACATACGCCTTAGGCGAGGGCGGCTCGACATTTGTACGAAACTGGTTTGACGCGAGCGAGGAAATCGACCCCGATATGCTGTCACTCAACGATAATCTGGGCGACATTCTGACAAACCCCGAGGTTAACAAGCTTATAAAAAATCACCTCGGAAAAGAAATTCCGGCGGCGGTAATAAAGCCCGTGGCGAAAATTCCGCTCTCCCCTGTCGCCAGAATCATGTCACGCACCGAAAACGGCAAAAACAACGTATCCCTTATAAATCAGTTTTTGCAGACAATAAAGAAATAAAGAGAGAGAAATAACACTCGGAGAAGAGGAGAAAACATGGGCAACAATACAAAACCCGCCGGCATGCGTGACTATATAGGCTACGCAATGGGCGACTTCGGCTGCAATATGTGCTTTGCGCTGATAACAAATTACATGATGCTGTTCTATACTCAGTACATAGGCGTATCGCTTAACGACTGGGCGTGGATTATCATCGTCGGCAAGGTGTGGGACGCCATAAACGACCCCATTATCGGCAACATTGTCGACCGGGTGAGAATAAGCAAATCGAGCAAGTTCAAGCCCTGGATTTTATTGGGCGGTGTGTCGCTTATCGTATGCACGTCCCTGACGTTTATGCCGGTAAAAAATATGGGGTACACCGCAAAGGTCATATACTGTCTTGCCATGTACTGCATCTGGTCTGTGGCGTACACAACGGCAAATGTACCGTACGGCGCGCTTCACTCGAGCATAACGGACGAAGCGGACAAGCGTACAAACCTGTCTACCTTCCGTTCAATCGGCGCGGGGCTCGCCCAGGGGCTTCTGATGATTATTCTGCCCCTTGTGGCGTACAACGACAACCACGATTTAATCGGCGAAAGAATGCTGCCGATTGCGCTTATATGCTCCGTTATAGGCTTCGGCGGATTTCTGCTTGTAAAAATACTTGTCACTGAGCGTGTCACGGTCGAGAAAAAGGCGGAAGAAAAGACAAACATAATCGGCACGATAAAAAATTTCTTTACGAATGTGCCTATTATAGCGCTTACGATTGTGTCGTTTGTTCAGGTTGTGTGCTTTATGTCCATGACCTCGGTGAACAACATAATATTCCAGTCGTATTTCAGGAACACAAAAATTCTGTCGGTTGTAAACATAGTGTCGTATCTGCCGATGGTGCTTATAATGCCCTTTGTCGGCAAAATCACAAAGAAAATCGGCAAGAAAAAATTCCTCGTGCTGTCGTCCGTCATAAGCTCGATTGCGGGAATAATCGTGCTGTGTCTGCCGATGAATCCGGATGCGAAATCATCCGTGCCGATATGGATAGCGGGGCTTATGCTCCTCTATTTCAGCAACGCCGTATTCGGAATTATGGTATGGGCCATGGTCGTCGACTGCATAGAACGGCAGTACAGAAAAACGGGCATAAAGGAGGAAGCGTCCACATACGCCCTTTATTCATTCTTCAGAAAGCTGGCACAGGGCATAGGCTCGGCGGTATCGGCATGGGCACTCGCCGCCTGCGGTTATGAAGAATCCCTCGGTGCGGCACAGACGGCCGAGACTGCGCTTAACGTAAAAAATATGTACCTGATTGTCATGATTGCGGGGACTGTGATTTCCGCGGCGGTGATGCAGATTCTCTATAAAGAAGATAACCGCAAAGCATAAATGCAACATTCGAGAAGTATGGAGAGTGAAGTTATAGGGGTCGGGGGT
>CAVFUV010000096.1:0-7761 GCA_963625735.1 bacterium | reverse complement strand
CTCTATAACATAGCCGATATGGAGAACGGTGTTCTTGACGGGCTTTTCGGCTGAGTCGGTTTATTTGAGTAACACAAAAGATCGTAGCAATACGGTCTTTTTTATTATCCGTTTCGATTTTGTATAATATCAACATTTTTGCACCTGTCAAAAACACAAAAATATAAAATCCTTCCTTAAACTCTGCCCTTTAAGCTTGACAAACCCTCCCCGCAACTATAAAATAGAATTAATAATATAAAAAAGCACTTTACGGAAAATTCCGCAAAAGCAGTCGCAGCAAAGAGTTATGCAATGCAAAAGCAGCACCGGAAGAACCATTGCTTCACAGTTAATTTATATATTTTCAACGAGCCTGCAATCTGCGAAGCTATACAATCCAAGTCCGCAGGACTTCCGATATTATGCATTCTGCATTCTACATTCTGCATTGCTTTGATTCTGTTTCCCGAAAGTGCAAAAAACTAATATTTCAAAAGGAGCCCTTAACATGAAAGACAAAATCAGAGTCGCAATTATCGGATGCGGCAACATTGCCAATTCCGCCCATATCCCCACATACGTTGCCCGTGAGGATGCCGAAATCGCATATTTCTGCGACATTATCCCCGAGCGTGCCGATGCTGCCGTCAAAAAGTACGGCTGCGGCAAGGCTGTATACGATTATCACGAAATTCTCGATGCCGATATAGACGCCGTTTCCGTCTGCACACACAACGACGACCACTCAAAGGTATCAATCGACTTCATGCTCCACGGCAAAGATGTTCTGTGCGAAAAGCCCGCCGCGAGAATACTCCCCGAGGCACTCGAAATGGAGAGAGTTTCCTATGAAACCGGCAGACTTCTTTCAATCGGTGTCTGCAACCGTTACGCAAATTCCGTCAACCGCATCAAAGAGATGATAGCCGACGGCAAGCTCGGTGAGGTTTATCATGTTTACGCGTCCTTCCGCGCACACCGTTCTATCCCGGGACTCGGCGGCGGATTTACTACAAAAGCGGTATCGGGTGGCGGCTCGCTTATCGACTGGGGCGTTCATTATCTTGATCTTATTATGTATTGCCTTAACGATCCCAAGGTTCTCTCCTGTGACGGTGAAGCCTTCTGCAAGCTCGGCAAGGACATGAAAAACTATATCACAACCTCCATGTGGGCAAAGGATTCATCCGACATTGAGCACGGCACATACGACGTTGACGACTCCGTTGTGGGTCTTGTCAGAACCGACGGCGCTGTTATCAGCTTCAACGGCGCATGGGCACAGAATATAGGCATTAACGAGCAGTTTATCGACTTTATGGGAACAAAGGGCGGCATCCGTCTTAAATACTGCGGCAACTTCACATACTACACAGCCGAAAACGGCGCTCTTTATGAGGTTCAGCCCACGTATGAAATGAATGATATGCACCGTGACGAGGTTATCGACTTCATCGAAGCCGTAAGAGAGGGCAGACGCACAAGAAACGACATTAAGTACGCTGTCGGCACTTCTCGCATTATGCAGGCGATTTATGACTCTTCCGACAAACACGCGGAGAGTGTTGTTTAATATACAATTCTCATTTTCTTTGTTACATAGTCATAATTTTGTATAAATAATTTGTGCGGTTTGCATAAATAAAATGTATAGCATAATCACCGTATTCTGTTGACTAAATCGGAATACGGTGATAAAATGACCATTAGTCAGTTTTCTGATGAGTATATCTGTTTTGTGAGGTGATTTAATGGCATCACAGATAATATCCGGTATTCTGTCCGTTGAAAAAACATGCGACTCCCGTTTGTCCGACGCCGAAAAACAGGCGGAGCGGATTCTTGAGGACGCAAAGACAAAAGCGGACGAAATCATGCAAAACGCCGAAAAACAGGCAAAAGAAATTCATCTGTCGGGTGCGTCAGATGCCGAGACCGAAGCAAAAAGGCTTCAGGCGGAGTCCGACGCAAAGTCATCCGAGGATGTCAGGGCGTTAAAGGACACGGTTCGCAGGCGAAGCGGAGCGGCAACGGACGCCGTAATCGAGCTCCTTCTTAATTCTGTACGCGGGGGGAATTGATTTGGCAAAGCTTAAAATTGACATTATAGAGCTTGTCGCCGCAACAGAGCAAAAAAATGACATTATCGATTATCTTCAGCGAAGAGGCGTCCTGGAGCTGAGCATCCCGACCGACACCGACGGCATGACGCTTAAAGAGTACACCCGTGATCAGAACGAAGCGGAAGCAAATATCCGTACACTTAATGAGGCCGTGCATATTCTCTCTCGCTACTGTCCGAACAAAAAGCCGCTTACGGCAATGCTTGAGCCTCGAAAGGATATGACTTCCGAAGAATTTTCCGAAAGGGCAAAGAGCATTCCCGATATAATGAAATCATGCAGCGAAATTATATCGGCGGACAAAAAAATCGGCGATATGAGTTCCGACAATGTGCGATTTAAAACGCTTATCGATTCCCTTACGCCGTGGAAAAATGTAGATGTTGTTCTTAAAGAGGGCAAGACCGAAAAAACGGCTTATTTCTTCGGCAGCATCAAGGGAGACGTTGATCGTGAATATGTGCTCTCGCTCCTCGCGAAGTCTCTGCCCGAAAACGACCGCGTTGAAATTGAGATTGTGTCGGCGGACGAGCTTCAGACAAACATTGCGGTCTACTGCATGAAAACGGAAGCCGCGGATGTCGAAAACGCTCTTCGCAGTGCGGGATTTGTTCGTGCTCCCGTGTGTGACACAACAGTCGGGGAAGCGATAGACAGCTACGAAAATAAAATCGCCGACAACATAAAAAATGCTGCCGAGATTAAAGAAGAGCTCTCATCAAAGCACTTGCTGTATGACGATTTTGAGTTCGCGCTCGATTATTTCTCTGTCAGAAAAGACAAGTTCAGGGCTTTCGGCAATATCCCGGAATCATCGAGAATATTCTATGTTCGGGGCTACATTGCCGAGCGTGACACAAAACGCACACTGAAGTACATTGACGAGCATTTTGATGCCGCAGTGGAAATAAGCGAGCCGTCCGAAGACGAGGATGTCCCCGTTCTTCTCTCAAACAACGCTTTTTCGGCGCCGCTTGAAAACATAACGGGAATGTACTCAATGCCTTCAAAGGGCGACATTGACCCCACCGGAGTTATGGCATTCTTCTATTACTTCTTCTTCGGAATGATGCTCTCCGATGCCGGCTACGGTATGATTATCGCTCTTGCGACAGGCGCACTGCTCCTCTTTAAACGCAATATGGAAAGACCCTTGAGGAATACAATAAAAATGTATTTCTTCTGCGGACTTTCAACTGTTTTCTGGGGCGCAATGTACGGCAGCTGGTTCGGCGATGCCGCAAGCGTTATAGCACAGAATTTCTTCGGCAAGTCATCGGACTACACACCGGCGTTCTTTAAGCCGATATGGACAGACGCAGTCTCGGACCTTATGAACGTGCTTATCGTGTGCTTTATTATGGGACTTGTTCATCTGTTTACGGGTGTTGTGCTTAAGGGCGTGACAGACCTTAAAAACGGGCACAAATTCGATGCGTTCTGCGATACCGTCCCAACGTTTTTAGCGGTTATCGGTATGGCTCCCATTTTCTTCAGCCTGTTTTTGCAGGATACAATACCCGATGACTACACCGCACTCGGCACATTTATTTTCAACGCCGTAAAAACGGTTCACAGCGGTCTGTCTAAAGTAAATATCCCGATTCTTATTGTGGGACTTGTGCTTATAGTTCTCACAAGCGGCAGGGACGCAAAGACAATCGGCGGCAAGATAGGCGGCGGACTTTACGCAGTCTATAACACCTTCGGCGGATATCTCGGCGACGTGCTGTCATACGCAAGACTCCTTGCACTGGGACTTGCCACGGGTGTTATCGCGAACGTTATGAACATGCTCGGAACTCTCCCGAAAAACAATGTCTTGAAGCTCATAATGTTCATAGTCGTATTTATCGTAGGGCATATCGCAAACCTTGCCATAAACGTAATAGGCGCTTATGTTCACACAAACCGTTTGCAGTATGTCGAATTCTTCGGCAAATTTTACGAGGGCGGAGGCAGAGCCTTTGTACCCCTCGCGGCAAATACAAAATCTTACAAAATAACGGAGGAAAACTAATCATGGATTTATCTTCACTTTTCGGTTCAGCGGCAACAGAAGCTTCGTCTTCGCTTATTGACTATCTCGGAATATTCTTTGTTGTTTTAGGCGCGGCACTCTCCGCAATGCTCCCGGGTATCGGTTCGGCTAAGGGCACAGGCCTTGTGGGTCAGGCGGCGGCAGGCGTTGTTGCCGAAGATCCTTCCAAATTCGGCAAGGTTCTTATTCTTCAGGTTCTTCCCGGTACACAGGGTCTTTACGGCTTCCTTACCGCTATTCTTCTTCTTTCAAACACCGGTATTCTCAGCGGTTCGGCAGCGGAAATTACATGGTATCAGGGTCTTGCGTATTTTGCGGCATGCCTTCCGATGATTGTTGTCGGACTTTTTTCGGCACTCTATCAGGCTAAAACAGCCGCCGCAGGTGTAGGCCTTGTCGCCAAAAATCCCGAGCAGTCCGGCAAAGCCATTATCTTTGCCGCCATGGTTGAAACATACGCCGTTCTCGCACTGCTTGTTTCTCTTCTTGCCATCATGAGCCTTAAGAAGGTATTTGTCGGCGCTTAAGTTTGCTGTCAGAGAAATAAGCTCGAAAAGGGTGAGAAAATATGTCTCTTGAAAAAATCACGGCACGGCTTATGTCGGACTCCGATAAAGAGTGTGCCGATATTATCGAAAAAGCCAGGGCACAGGCGGATGCCATTATAAAGAACGCCGAAGAACAGGCCGAAAATATCGTAAATGAAGCGAAAGAACAGGCATATTCGGAGTTTAACAAGGCTGTCGAGCGTGCGAAGTCATCGGCTGTGACAAGTGAACGCCGTGCCATACTCGGCATGAAAAACGAACTTATAAATATCGTTATAAATACGGCTAAAAAGCGTCTCTGCACACTTGACGACGAAAAATATTTTGAGCTGCTTTACGATATCGCAAAACACAGCCTTCGTGACGGCGACGGGGTAATGTTCCTCTCCGAAAAGGACCTCGCACGCTGTCCTGCCGATTTTGTGTCAAGGCTCGGTCACAGTGTGACACTGTCTGACACTCCCATAAAAACCGACGGCGGATTTATTCTGAAGTACGGCGGAATCGAGATAAACTGCACATTTGACGCACTGTTCGAGGCGTATTCCGACGAACTCAGAACAAAGGCATCCGAAATGCTTTTCGCCTGACATAGGAGCAAGTTATGAATCAGTATGAATACGCCTATGCCGTCGGCAGAATAAGGGCAAACGAAAATACGCTTATGTCGTCTTCTCAGCTTCAGACTGTCATTTCCGCTCCCACATTGGAGGACGCCGTTCACAGAATAACCGACAGCGGATACGAAGTGACCGACGGCGACTGGAAAAAGGCTCTCTTAAAGCGTGAAAGCGACGCCTATAAGCTTATATATGAAATTCTGCCCGACAAAAAAATGCTCGACAGCATCATAATTAAAAACGATTTCGCAAATCTCAAGGTGTCCTTAAAGGCTCTTGTCTGCGGCAAAAGCACAGACGGGCTGTTTACGTCCCCGAGCGTTTATGATGCGGAAGGAATAAAAAAAAGTGTTTTCGAACGCAAAAACGACAGCCTTCCCGAGTGCCTCAGAGAAGCGGACGAAGCCGCATATAAAATTCTGACACAGACTGGCGGCGCACAGCTGGCGGATTCCGTTATCGACAAAGCGGCAATGGAACAGATGCTTCTTCTTTCAAAAAAAGCCGACAACGACGTTATATGCAGTGTTGTCGAAGCGTTTGTCGCCACAAGCAACGTTAAAGCTCTCTATCGTATGATAAAGGCGAAAAAAGACGAGAGCTTTATGAAACGAGCTGTAGCTGAGTGCAAATCGTTTGACAAAGACGAGATTATAAAGGCGGCCCTGAAGGGCGAAGAAGCCTTCCTTGAGTTTGTGTCGCACACGGCATTGTCGTCACTTGTCGTGCCTCTTAAGAGTGACACACGCCTGTTTGAAAAAGCGTGCGATGAATATATTCTTTCAGCCGCCAAAGCGAATAAGAACGATACATTCGGAATTGCTCCGATTATAGCGTTCTATTATGCGATAAAATATGAAGTGCTTAATCTTAATATCATCCTCTCCGCAAAGCACAACGGACTTAAAGAGGATGAAATCCGCGGGAGAGTGAGGGAGCTTTATGTATAAAATCGGCGTTATGGGCGACTCCGACAGCATTTTCGGTTTCGCGAGTGTCGGTCTGTCGATTTTCCCGGTAGAGGACCCCGTTGAAGCGGGTCGTCTTCTTAAAACTCTTGCGGATGATTACGCGGTAATTTTTATAACCGAAAAGCTTGCATCGGCTCTTCAGACCGAAATTGAGCATTACAGCGAGCACATGACCCCTGCGATTATTCCCATCCCCGGCATTACAGGCAACACGGGTGAGGGAATGAGGGGAGTCAGCCGCTGTGTTGAGCAGGCTGTCGGTTCGGATATCCTTGCCGAATAGAAAACGAAAGGTTTTGATATTTTGAGTAAAGGTAAAATAGTTAAGGTCGCAGGTCCTCTTGTTGTAGCAGAGGGCATGCGTGACGCAAATATGTTTGACGTTGTGCGTGTAAGCTCACAGCGCCTTATAGGTGAAATAATAGAAATTCACGGCGACAGAGCATCCGTTCAGGTCTACGAGGAAACGGCGGGGCTCGGCACGGGTGAAGAAGTCGAATCAACCGGCATGCCGCTGTCCGTTGAGCTCGGGCCCGGGCTTATCAAGGGTATTTTTGACGGCATTCAGCGTCCCCTTGAAGCTATTATGAAGGTTGCCGGCAACAGCCTTACAAGAGGCATAGAAGTGCCGTCACTTGACCGTGAGGCAAAGTGGAATTTTTATCCGACAGCCAAGGTCGGCGACAAGCTTACTGCGGGTGATGAAATAGGCTACGTCAACGAGACGGATGTCGTAAAGCATAAAATTATGGTACCCGTCGGCACAGAAGGTGTTCTCTGTGAAATAACAGAGGGGGATTACACTGTTACCGATACCGTTGCCAAAATAAAAAAGGCGGACGGCAGCACAGTTCCGCTTACCCTCATGCAGAAGTGGCCCGTAAGAAAAGGACGCCCCTATAAGCAGAAGCTCTCTCCCGATATGCCGCTTGTTACCGGGCAGCGTGTCATAGATACGCTTTTCCCAATTGCGAAGGGCGGCGTTGCGGCAATTCCGGGACCCTTCGGCTCGGGCAAGACCGTTACACAGCATCAGCTCGCCAAATGGGCGGAAGCCGACATTGTCGTATATATCGGCTGCGGCGAACGCGGAAACGAGATGACCGATGTTCTTAATGAGTTTCCGGAGCTTATCGATCCGCACACGGGCAAGAGCCTTATGGAACGCACGGTGCTTATCGCCAATACTTCCGATATGCCCGTTGCCGCGCGTGAAGCGTCAATTTACACCGGCATAACAATTGCCGAATATTTCCGTGATATGGGTTACAGCGTCGCGCTTATGGCGGATTCAACCTCACGTTGGGCAGAGGCTCTTCGTGAAATGTCGGGCAGACTTGAAGAAATGCCCGGTGAAGAGGGCTATCCCGCATACCTCGGCTCCCGTCTTGCGCAGTTCTATGAAAGAGCGGGCCGTGTAAAGTGTCTCGGAAGCGATGACAGAGAAGCCTCCCTTTCGGTTATAGGCGCTGTTTC
>CAVFUV010000095.1:0-7832 GCA_963625735.1 bacterium | reverse complement strand
TCACAGGAAGCATCACTTGTAGAAAAAATATTGCAGGTTGCTATTGCAATTTACGTTTATATTTTTTTTCTTGTGACTTTGTTTTAAAGAAAGTACCGCTTTTATAATTACAAGAACAAAAAACAGCGAGAAGGATGCGATTATAGTAACAACAACGGCATTATAATCATCCGGTATTCCACTCGTGAACTGTCCGATAATATAGTAGATTACCGACAAAACATAAATTATCATAATAAATCTGAGTGTAATGAAAAACAATTTATTTTTTATCGTGTCCGGTTTTTCCGAATCGGACTCAGAGACTTTATTATCATTATCGGAATCGGTGATTTTGCTTTTGTCATCGAAAAAGTCGGAAGGAGTAATGTCAAATATTTCACAGAGTTTGAGAAAGGTTGATATATCCGGTTCGGACTGTGCCGATTCCCATTTTGACACAGCCTGACGGGTAACATTCAATTTTTTAGCGATATCTTCTTGTGACTGCCCTGTTGTCTTGCGGTAATATTGCAATTTTTCGGAAAAGTTCATTCGTTCTTACACATCCTTAAGGTATTGTTACAGTATTGTCTTCCCATAATGTCCATTTTCGTTCCTGACTTGTCGTTTAAACGGAATAAGAATAAGTATAGGAGAGTCCTAAACCGTATTCACCGTTCGATGTAATTTCGGATGATGGAGAGAATGAGAAGGTGGCAGTTCCCGTCTGATTCTTTTTTGTGTATGTATGCGTGAATTTCGAACCGAAATCCATAGCACCGGATTTTATTTTGCTGACTCTTACAGTGCCGTATGATTGTTTTCCGGATGTTAATCTGTCGTCTTCAAGATTAAAGACAACAACACCCGTTCTTCGCCCCGCGACAGTACTGTAACTGCTGTCTCCACTACTTGAATAGTAGGAAGCATATGCAGTGTCCCATTCCATGCTTACATAATCCAGGTCATCCGGGTATGGTTCGGTGCAGAGTGCTTTAACTATCCATTGAAGATAGTATACCATGTCGTTTTGTTGCGTAAACAGTAAGCTCATATGATGAAGGGTAAAGTTTTGTGTTGCCGGTGTAGGTGATTATCTTCGGCACCGCCACGAGATCCACTTCCAGTTCGTCTAATTTATTCAGCGCCGTTGTTTTATTGAGAGAGTAGCCACTCATAATTTCCACTATATTTGCTTCTAACTGTTCTTCACTGTTTTTGCGGACATCTGCACTGTATTTACGTGCATCCGCACAGGCAAGAACAGAGAACAAAGAGAATAACAGAGAAAAGATTGTTAAAGCAGAAATTAACTTTTTCATGCATGTTCTATCCTTTCATTTTTAAAACTTCTCTTTTTAGCGCGATATTGAAAATGCACATTGGAATCAATCCTCCTCTCAACTGTATTGTACAAAATTTTTCGGTTGCAGTCCATATTTATTTTACAACATTTCCGCAACTTTCGGTTGCAAATACGCAACGGACCGAAATTTGTACAGATAATCCCGTTTTTGCCATCAAAAAACCGTCCGCACTGTATCTTAGTACGAACGGAATAAAATTATTCTTTTGCCTTAAACTTTGCCTTTAGCAAAAAATTCCACTCTCCACACTCCACACTTACCAAACGGCTTTGCTTTGGAACCGCTGTCAGACCTTCAGTGTCCACCCGAATGTATCTTCTCTCGTGCCCCACTGAATACCGGTAAGTTCATCGTAAATGTGCGATGTAAGCGGACCTGTCTTGTAGTCGTTGATAATATACTCTTTGTCATTATAAACAAGTTTGCCGACAGGCGACACAACGGCGGCCGTACCGCAGCCCCACGCTTCTTCGAGTCTGCCCTCTTCAAGCGCCTTGATAACTTCCTCAACGGAAATACGGCGTTCGATGACCTCATAGCCTTCATTTTTAAGCATTTCGATAATCGATTTGCGTGTAACACCGGGCAGAACCGTGCCGATTAAATCGGGTGTCAGAATTTTGCCGTCAATCTTGAACATGACGTTCATTGAGCCGACTTCCTCTATATATTTTCTCTCTACACCGTCAAGCCACAGAACCTGCGTATAGCCCTTTTCTTCCGCCTTTTCGCCCGCTCTGTTTGCCGCCGCATAGTTGCCGCCGCACTTTGTATAGCCCGTGCCGCCTCTTACCGCACGGACATCCTCGGTCTCTATCATGATTGAAACGGGGTCAATGCCCTCGTCATAATAACTGCCCGAAGGAGAGGCTATTATCATGAATCTGACGTCCTTGACTTTATGCAGACCTAAGTTCGCTTCGCATCCGAACATGAACGGACGGATATACAGCGACGTGCCTTCGGCGGACGGAACAAACCGCTCGTCCGTTTTAACAAATGTTGTAAGAGCTTCAAGTGCGTCGTCCTCGTCAAGTGTCGGCAGAGTAAGACGCAGTGCGGAGTTGTTCATTCTCTTAATGTTTTCCCACGGTCTGAACAGCTGTACCGAGCCGTCGGGCGTGCGGTATGCCTTCATGCCCTCAAATATCTCAAGACCGTAATGGAACACTGTTGCCGCCGGGTTAAGGGCAATGTCGCCGAACGGAACAATTCTCGCGTCGTGCCAGCCGATGCCTGCGGTCCAGTCCATAATGAACATATGGTCGGTAAATTTTACGCCGAAGCCGAGATTGTTTTCGTCAAGCGGCGGCTGAGGGTTGGGATTTTTTGTGATTTTGATTTCCATAGTATCGCCTTCTGTAATATATTCAGTATTCAGTGACCGGTTTGCCAAAATCCGGTGGGCAGTGGTCTATATCGAGTGGTCAGTGGTCAGTGGCCAGTATCCGGTTAACAAGGAAGACACTGCGTGTCTTGGATTGTAAAGCTTCGCGGAATATTAATTTCGAGTTGCATATAAATTTGAGAAGAGCCGGGATTTGAGTTATATTATACAGAGCGGTTATTTTCAAGTCAACAGGGATAATTGATTTTGAATATTAAAGTTTATAAGAAAAACGATTAATAATATTGATTGATAAAATAAAAGATTCGCCTGTAAAAGCGAAAAATGGTCCTTTTGGGCTATTGTTTTTATCTGTATCGGTGATAAAATAAAACCATAAGAGGTCGACACCGAAGGCTGTTCTTAAAGAGGAGAGGAAAATACTTTCGTGTGTCGGATTTATATTTTGTGGATTTAATATATATTGTAAAAACGAGGTAAAGAAACAGCATGGCTATATAAAGCCGTGCTTTTTCTTTTTATCCGAAAAAAGCAGAGTGTAATAAAACAGCCGTGAAATCAAACGCCTTAACATCTGACTTCACGGCCTTATTTTTATTATTTAGTCTGCTTTGATTCCCAGTGAATCAATAAGATCGAGATAAGCGGATATCTGTGTTGATGCCTGATGCTTGCCGACCGACAGAACCTCGTCCGCAATTTCATCGCCGATTATGTGGCCCATAAACGCGAAATTGTCGTCCGTTACAACATAGCCCGTAGCGTCGTTTGCGAGGCATATGCAATAAACGTCAACGCCGTCCTTTACGCTGTTGTGAAGGCTGCCGTAATTCCATTCGGTGCCGTCCCATGTCGTGTCGCCTATAATCTCGTGACCCCAGAAAACTTCGGGATAGAACTCACCGGGGAACATGGCGAACGCGATTCTGTGACCGAACTCAATGTAGCCGACTTCACTCGGAATGCACTTCTTAAGTCCGTCATAGCAAACCTGATTGTTTACAAGGTTTATCTTGCACGCAAGAAGAAGTATGCTGTTTTCGGGATACAGCCACATGGTCTCGTGCTTTTCGTTGAGTATGGGCTGAAGCTCTTCGGAGAAATCGGCGTCAAGAAGAAGTCTGCCGAAATGCTCACCAAGGAGCTTTGTGTCGCCCGCGAGAATTTCTTCCTCTGTCTTGCCCTCGGAGTCAAAGCCGACATTCTGTCTTGACAGCTGACCCAACGAGCCCTGGAAGAAAACAATATTTGAACCGTTGTCGTTCTCGGAAATATAATTATCGAGATAATAGATGTAGTCGGAGCTTACAAGACCGTTGCTTGCCGAGAATGATGTGGGATGGCATGAGAAATCGGTAAGATATGTGGATGCCGTGCCGTCATCGGGGATGAACTTAAGAGCCGCAACCTTCGGAATGTCTTCGGATGAAATAAGCTCTCTCTTGTCGAGAACATAATATGAAACGTCAACCTCGGTGAAGAACAGTCTGCCTGTTGTCATGTTCGAAACAGCCTGTTTTGCGGCTTCAACGGACTTTGCGATGTATTCCGTCTTGAAGCTTTCTGCCGTCGCAAGCTTTTTGTCGTTTGTAACGTTAAACAGGTTTGTGTACCCGGCTGTAAAGAGCTTGTAAACAAACTCGGTGCTTGTGCCCTGTGTATCAAGAGCTGAGTGTGAATGTGTGGACATGATGTTGATACCGGAGATTTTTACACCGCTGTTCTCGTAATAAGCGAGAAGCTGTTTTCTTATCTCTCTGACATCGGTGGATGTAACGCCCAACGCGTCGATAGCGCCGATAAGCGTGATGCCTTCGCCCGAGCCGTCGTCAACAGCGGCTATACGGATGCACATATCATCGTGTACGCCCTGTGCCATTCTGTTTGTGAGGTCTCTGCCGAGATAGTATTTGCCGGCTTCGAAATCATCGGGAACAAGGGATACCTTTGCGTAGCCGAGGCTCCACGCGTTTGTATCAGCCGCTTCGGTCTGATATGTATCTCTGCCCTTCAAGACGAGAGAATCGTCGTAGTCCTCTTTGTCAACCCATGATTTGGGTGCGGGGATAACGGCACATATGGCTTTTGCAAGGCACTCAACAACCTTGTTGAGAACATTGTAGAATACCTTTGCCGTGTTGTCTTTGATGTCATCTGCCGAATTAACGTCCTTAAGTCCGCTGAATACGGACCCGCCGTTTTCGGTTGTGGGGAATGTTATTGAGCTGCTCGAATCGCCGCCGCATGATGCCGCCGATGAAATGGGCGTGAGTGCCGTAAGGCACAGTACAACGCACAGCAGAACAGCTGTCAGTTTTTTTCTGAAGGATTTCATATTTCCGCCTCCGATTTTTATTCAGTATAATTATACATAAAATAAAACTTAAAATCAACATCCTTTTATATGGCAAAGCGACGAATTAACAGACGGTCATATCGACATAATGTACAAAAATCATTTTATTTCCAAAACAGAAAATCATCATTGACATGGTGTGGTATAATAAACGCGTGTGGAAAAAAAAATCTGTTACTAAGGAATTGAGAAAATGAAAGAACAAAACGGTATCGTGTCGGCAGTCCGCCCATGGTACAAGGTTGACAACGCCTCAAACATGTACTGCTTCGCCAGAAACCAAAAGTTTTCACGTACATACCGCAACAGTGTAACGCTTGACGAGGATGTCGATATTGACATTCTTCAGGCGGCACTCGAAAAGACGGCAAAGCGTTACCCTACAATGAACACCGTGCTTCGCAACGGTGTATTCTGGGCTTTTCTGGAGCACACCGACAATGTGCCGAAAATCGAAGTTGAGAACTGCTGCCCGGGCAGATACATTATCCATAACGGCGAGAGCACGCCATGCTATCGTGTGAATGTCTATAAAAACAGAATTTCAACCGACTTCTTCCACGGTGTAACGGACGGGTCGGGCTCGTTTGATTTTCTCAGGACGCTTGTAACGACCTATTTTGAGCTTAAGGGCACAAAAATCGAGTCCTACGGCAGTGTTAAAAATACGGCGGATGAACCGACACAAGCCGAAATCCGTGACAGCTATTTTGACTATGCCGACAAAACGGCAAAGGTCAACAAGCCCGCTCCCAAAGAGCTGTTTATCGGCGAAAACGAGCAGATTGACAATTTTATGAAGCTTATTCACGGCCGTTTCCCTGTGTCGGATGTCAGGACGGCCGCAAAGAAATATTCGCTTACAATTACCGAATATCTTGCCGCAGTGATGATTCTGATGTACATAAAATGCACTCCCGAACCCATTGACAAGCCGATTGTAATATCAATCCCCGTTGATCTTCGCCGTCGTTTTGAGTCGGAATCCGTTCGAGATTTCGTTTTCATGACCGCAGTAAAATTCAATCCCGAAGGCAGAACGGATGTCGAGTTCACCGAAATTGCGGACGCAATAAGAGGCATGGCGGCAAAAAAGACGACAAAAGAAGCTCTTCTTAACGCCGTCAACACAAATGTCGCATCCGAAAGACGGCTTATTACTTCAGTAGTTCCCTACCCCATTAAAAGCGTGGTTATGAAAAAGAGCTACGAGCAGATGCAGTATTCATACACGACAATTCTGTCGAATATAGGTTCGCTTGAGTTTCCGCCGGAGGTTGCTCCTCATGTGGTCGAGGCGGATGCGTGCCTCGGAAAAACTCCGTATCTTCATTTCGGCTGTGCCGCAGTATCGCTCAACGGAATATTCAATCTGACATTCACAAGCGGCAACGAGAACACCGACAGGCAGAAATTCTTTTTCCGCTTCTTAGCCCGGGACGGGGTGAGGGTGAGAGTGGACGCGAGCAAGTAAAAAAGTTAGCAAGGAGCAAGGAGCAAGGAGCAGTGAGTGGTCAGTATCCGGTGGCCAGTGGCCAGTTTACAAGGAAGTCCTGCGTACTTGGATTATAAGCTACGCAAGGGGTTAGATTGCCGCTTGATGTCGGCTTTAATAAGTGCGAAGCTATATAAATCAAGTCCGCAGGACTTCCGACATTGTTAATTGTTAATTCTTAATTGTTAATTGAAAAAAGAGGTTTAGTTATGAGATGCACTAATTGCAACATAGATCTTCCGTCCGACTGCACAATGTGCCCGCTTTGCGGTGGTGCGGCGTCGGATGACAAAAACGTACTGGAGGGGATGTATGATATTCCCTACCCGGATAAGCTTGAACCCGCTCCCATGCCGGAGAAAAAGCCGACATGGTACAAGGCGGCAAAATGTATGACAGGTGTGTCACTCACCGTCGGAACGGCTCTCGCTGTCGCCGGCAGAGTAAAGAAAAGCCCGGAGCTTATAAATGTCGCTTCGGCTCTTGCGACACTGTCGGGGACGGTATCATATGTCTGCTGCAAAAAAGAAAAGGGCGAGCTTATGAAGGGCGCTCTGCCGCTTATCGCGAATACGGCACTTACTGCGGCGTGTGCCGTGCCGGTTAACAAAAAGGTTCAGGTTGAGTCGGTTCTTCGTACCGTGCAGTGCGGTCTTATGGTGGCGTCGGCATATGTGGGTGCTCCCGATAAAATGAAAAATGAGCTCAAGGCATCGCTCAGAGTGACGGGAAACACAGACTGATTTCGGTAATATCGCACAATAAATATGTCATTGTGCAAAAATTCCCGAAAAAAATTTGTGGATAAAAACGAAAAAACAGTTGATTTTTGAAAATCGATGTCGTAAAATAATATCAGTGCCCGGCAGGCGTTGAATGCTTGCCGAGCATTTTTTTATTGCCTCTTTACGAAAATCAATGCGATGCATTAAAGGGGTCGGGGGCCGGGGGCCGGGGACCGGGGGTCAGGTACTGAGGAAGACACTGCGTGTCTTGGATTATAAGCTCCGCTGAAGGTCAGCTGACGGCTATTGCCGTACTTTGGAATCCGTGAAGAACATATTTTTTTCAGACAATAAATGTCACCTTGCCAATGTCCGACGGCGAGGGGCGTTTATTTTTTTTGCCCATAATAAGCCTTTACGGAATTTGTATAAAACAGAAGAAGTATCGGAGTAATAAAGCAGGTTGTATCAAACGCAGTTCGAAGATTATAATTGGTATTTTCGGCTTTTTTTGACAGTCTCACACTCTGAGTAGCCATATAATCCAAGTCCGCAGGAC
>CAVFUV010000094.1:0-7838 GCA_963625735.1 bacterium | reverse complement strand
GAGCAGTGAAGCACAGATGCCGAGAGTGCAAAATGGAGTGTGGAGTGTGGGGTTGACATAAACGGCATATTGCCGTTATAGTTCAACACCGGTACATATGAAGTCTTTAACTAAAAGGTTTATTGTTTTTTTGCGTTTAATGTTTTGAATGTCAAAAGCACCTACAAGAATGATTTTTGGAATCTCTGCCTTCTACGAAGTAAGTCCATTTTCCACACTACACTCTTACAAGAAGCGAAGCAACTCCACACTCCACTCTCCACACTCCACTCTCGGCAATTCAGCGTTCCTTCGGGCAAAAAAGTTCAAACAACAAATAGTACAGGGGGTAAATTCAGGTGATAAATATTGCAATCGACGGTCCTGCAGGCGCAGGCAAAAGCACGGCGGCAAGACTGGCTGCCGCAAAACTGGGTTTTATATACGTTGACACGGGGGCGCTGTACCGCACGGTAGGTGTCGCCGCAATGAGAAGAAACATAGCGACAAACGACATGGTCAGAGTTCCCGAAATGCTCAAAGAAATTACAGCCGAGATTAAATTTGTTGACGGAGTACAGCATGTTCTGTTAAACGGCGAGGACGTATCCGAAGAAATACGCACAGCCCAAGCCGGCATGGCGGCGTCGGATGTTTCGGCTATCCCCGAAGTGCGGGCGTTTCTCCTCGACCTGCAAAAGGACATGGCAAAGACAAACAATGTAATAATGGACGGCAGGGATATAGGCACGGTTGTTCTGCCGAATGCCGAGCTTAAGATTTTTCTTACCGCGTCACCCGAAGTCAGAGCCAAACGACGTTTTGACGAGCTTACGGCAAAGGGGCAGAAAGTCGAGTTTAATGAGCTTCTGGAGCAGATTAAGCTTCGTGACAAGCAGGACAGCGAAAGAGAGGTCGCGCCCCTGAAGCCTGCCGAGGACAGTGTATATCTTGACACTTCCGATATGACACTTGACGAGGTTGTCGACAGAATAGTCGAGCTTGCCCAAAGCATAAAAGGAGAATAAATCGTGGCATTTAAGATAAGTCTTGCAAAAACGGCGGGCTTCTGCTTCGGCGTTGACCGAGCCGTAAAACAGGCCGAGGAGCTTATAAACGAGGGGCAGAAGGTCTACACCTTAGGGCCGCTCATACACAACCCCGGTTTTATAAACGAGCTTGAAAGCAGGGGTGTTCACGCCGTAAACGACATAAACGACATGCCCGAAGGCGGTGTCGCCGTCATTCGCGCGCACGGAGTGCCGCGGGAGACGGAGAAAGCGATAAGGGAGCGTGCCGGGAGTGTTACCGACGGCACATGCCCGTTTGTAAAAAAGATACACAGAATTGTCGCCGAAAAGTCGGCGGACGGGTGCGACATAATAATAGCCGGTGATCCCGTTCACCCCGAGGTGCTGGGCATCAG
This sequence comes from bacterium, assembly GCA_963625735.1. Lineage (GTDB taxonomy): Bacteria > Bacillota > Clostridia > Oscillospirales > Acutalibacteraceae > RUG806. The sequence continues at coordinate 6,433 of CAVFUV010000094.1, read as the reverse complement.
GAGCTACGCGAAAACAAACTCTTATGTTGTAAGCACCATGGAGGAGCTCCAAAATCTGACTCGGAATCACCCGGAGCTTGTCAAAAACAGGGTCGCCATGGTGTCGCAGACCACATTTTCCGCAAAAGAATTTAAGAATTTTGAAAATTTTGCAAAAAAAGTCTATACAAACGCCGAAATATTTGATACAATATGCAGTGCTACCGCTCTGCGCCAGGAAGAGGCCGAAAGGCTCGCCGCAGAGAATGATATGATGATTGTAATCGGCGGCAAAAACAGCTCCAACACAAAAACGCTGTACGAGCTGTGCCGCAGGCATACAAAAGCGTATCTTATCGAGGATGCCACGGAGATATCCGAAATTAAATTGTCAGGCATTCATACGATCGGAGTTACTGCCGGAGCGTCCACTCCGAGCGGTACAATTAAGGAGGTTTTAACAACAATGGCTGAGATTAACGAAAACATCTCAACGGCAGCGGAAACCGCAGGACAGGCAGACGCTGGCGTGGCATCCGAAGATATGTCCTTCGAGCAGGCTCTTGAGGAATCACTCAACAGCATGAACAACGACCAGAAGGTTGTAGGCGTGGTTATGGGAATTGCGCCCAACGAAATTCAGGTTGACATCGGCAGAAAGCAGACAGGCTACATTCCGGTTGACGAGTACTCCGCAGATCCCAATGCGGATCCCGCAAAGGAGCTCAAGATCGGTGACGAGCTTAACCTTATCATCATGAAGACAAATGATGCCGAGGGCACAATAATGCTTTCAAAGCGCCGTTATGATGCCATCCGTTATTGGGATGACATTGTCAAAGCAAATGAGGAAGGAACAATACTCGAGGGTAATGTTGTTGAAGTTATCAGCAAGGGCCTTATTGTTTATATAAACGGTGTTCGTATATTTGTTCCCGCTTCACTTTCAACCGTTCCCAGAAACGGCAGACTTGAAGAGATGCTCAATAAGACCGTATCCTTCAAGGTTATCGACATCGACAAGCGCCGCAAGAGAGCTGTCGGCTCAATCCGTGAGGCTATGAAGTCCGTCCGCAAGGAAGCTCAGGACAAGTTCTGGGCTCAGGTTGAGGAAGGTCAGAAGTACACCGGCGTTGTAAAGTCCCTTACAGACTACGGCGCATTTGTAGAGCTTGCTCCCGGTGTTGACGGTATGATTCACCGCACAGAGCTTTCATGGAAGCGTATTAAGCATCCTTCAGAGGTTGTTAACGTCGGCGACACAGTCGAGGTTTACATCAAGGGTCTTGACACCGAGAAGAAGAAAATTTCTCTCGGCTACAAAAAGACAGAGGACAATCCGTGGGAGATTCTCAAGAGAGACTATCCCGTCGGCTCCAAGATTAAGGTAAAAATCGTCAGAATGACCACATTCGGCGCATTCGCGGAGATCTTCCCCAGAATGGAAGGACTTATCCATATTTCTCAGATCGCCAACGAGAGAATTGAGAAGCCCCAGGATGTTCTTTCAATCGGTGACGAGGTTGACGTACTTGTAACAGACATCGACTTCGACAAGAAGAGAATCAGCCTTTCAATCAAGGCTCTCCTTCCCACTCCCGAAAAGCCCGCAAAGGTTGAGGAAGAGAAGAAGGATGACGCTCCCGCTGTTCTTTCCATCGATGATATGATTGCTCAGGCTAAGGCTCAGGAAGCCGCCGAAGCAAATGATGCGGAATAATCGATAATACAAAAAAATATAGAGACTGCAGCTCAATATGAGTTGCAGTCTTTTTTTGTATTCAGTATCCAGTGGTCAGTATCCGGTATCCAGTGGCTGAGGAAGACGCTGTGCGTCTTGGAGCATACAGCTTCGCAGTGGCTTAAATTTTATGCGAAAAGAAAGCCGAAACCAATCGATTTCATAACATCACGACTTCATGGTCCACAGGCAACTTCATCTTATTGTCACCCTAAAAGTCTGAATACTTTCTTAATCCCACCTTTTACGTAGCTTTATAAATCCAAGTCCGCAGGACTTCCTTGTTAACTGCCCCGGTCACCGGATACTGGCCACTTCAGCTAATTGCTAACTGCTAATTGCTCAGCGAAGCTAATATAAATCCAAGACACACAGTGTCTTCCTCAGCCACTGGCCACTGGCCACTGACCATCGGATACTGGCCACTTCAGCTAATTGCTAATTGCTAACTGCTAATTGCTTAGCGAAGCTAATATAAATCCAAGACACGCAGTGTCTTCCTCAGCCACTGGCCACTGACCACCGGATACTGGCCACTTCAACTAATTGCCAATGAAAAAAGCCTGCCCCGTCAATCGACAGAGCACGCTTTTTTAGAATTTTGTATTAATATTTTTTGCGAATTGTATATGCCGTATGCAGAATTTCGTGCGCGAGGTGTGAGTTGGGCTCGCCGAGGAACTCTTCGTAAATTCTCTTTATGTCGGGGTTCTCGTGTGATTTTCTTACGGGGAGGTTCTTGTCATCCTCATAAAGTCCTGCGGCACGAACGGCACGAACGTCAACAAAGTTGCGAACGGATGCCGGCTGAATGGGCTGACCGCCGCCGTTTACGCATCCGCCGGGGCATGCCATAATCTCAATGAAGTCATATGACTTCTCGCCGCTCCTTACCATGTCAAGAACCTTCTTGGCGTTGGCAGTACCCGAAGCGACAGCAACCTTTATAACATTGCCGGCGATTGTGTATTCGGCTTCCTTTATGCCGTCAACACCGCGAACCGCCTTGAAGTCAAGATCCTTGAGCTCTTCTTTTGTAAGAGTCTCATATGCCGTTCTGAGAGCGGCTTCCATAACACCGCCCGTTGCGCCGAATATCGTGCCGGCACCCGAGCCGAGTCCGAACGGAGCGTCGAATGTGTCATCGGGAAGGTCATTGAACATAATGCCGTTCTTTTTAATCATACGGGCAAGCTCACGAACCGTGATAACAGCGTCAATGTCCGCAAGACCCGGGACAGCTGTATGATCAAGGCGTTCAGCCTCAAACTTCTTGGCTGTGCAAGGCATGGCGGATACAACAAATATATCCTTGGGGTCAATGCCCATAAGCTTTGCGTAATATGTCTTTGCAACCGAGCCGAACATACCCTGCGGAGATTTGCAGGTCGAAAGGTTCGGAATGAACTCGGGATAATATGTCTCGCAGTACTTAATCCATCCGGGTGAGCAGGATGTTATAAGCGGAAGATTTCTCTTTTCGGTATATCTGCCGATAAACTCCGTTGCTTCCTCCATGATTGTAAGGTCGGCGGAGAAGTTTGTGTCGAATACCTTATCAAAGCCCAGAGCTCTCAGTGCGGCAACCATTTTGCCGGTAACAATCGTGCCCATCGGATAGCCGAATTCCTCACCGAGACCGACTCTCACGGCGGGGGCAGTCTGAACGATAACATGCTTGTCGGGGTCGTTTATGGCGTCCATGACCTTCTGTGTGTCGTCTCTTTCGGCAAGCGCGCCTGTGGGGCATACGGTAATGCACTGACCGCATGAGATACAGCCGACTTCACCGAGGGGCTTTTCAAACGCGCAGCCGATATGTGTATCAAAGCCTCTTGCGTTAGCGCCGATAACTGCGACAGCCTGGTTTTTTTCGCACACTGCGACACAGCGGCGGCAGAGAATGCACTTTTCGTTGTCACGGTACATATGAGAAGCGGAAGCGTCAATCGCGTAATGTGACTTTACGCCCTCAAAAGCGTTTTCGTCGTCAATGCCGTAGTCGTGGCAGAGCTTCTGAAGCTCGCATGACCCCGAGCGAACACATGAAAGGCACTCCTTCTTGTGGTTTGAAAGCAGGAGCTTGAGTGTCATTCTTCTGGACTCGATTACCTTAGGTGTGTTTGTGAAGATCTCCATGCCCTCGTTTACGGGGAACACACAGGCGGCGACAAGGCTTCTTGCGCCCTTTACTTCAACAACACATATACGGCAGGCGCCGATTTCGTTTATTTCTTTAAGATAGCAGAGAGTGGGAATCTGTATTCCCGCAATGCGGGCAGCTTCAAGTATGGTGCTGCCGGCGGGAACAGCCACTTCCCTGCCGTTTATTTTTACATTTACATCAGCCATTATTAAAGCTCCTCCTTATTTCTTGGATATTGCCTTGAACTTGCATCCCGTCATACATACACCGCACTTCAGGCACTTGTCGGTGTCGATTTCGAGGGACGGAAGCTTATGGCCGGGTGCGACATATGCCGTTTTGGAAATTGCGTTTGCCGGGCAGTTTCTGAGACACATACCGCAGCCTATGCACTTATCCTTGTCAATTGAGAACGAGAGGAGCTTTTTGCATACGCCTGCCGGGCATTTCTTGTCGACGACGTGAGCAATATACTCATCCTTAAAGAATCTGTATGTTGACAGAACGGGGTTGGGAGCTGTCTGACCGAGACCGCACAGCGAATTCTCTTTAATGTACTTGCACAGCTTTTCCATCTCGTCAAGGTCCTCAAGTGTGCCCTTGCCGGATGTGATTTTCTCAAGAATTTCATAAAGTCTCTTTGTACCGACACGGCAGGGTGTGCACTTGCCGCAGGACTCATCAACCGTAAACTCAAGGAAGAACTTTGCTATATCGACCATGCAGGTGTCTTCATCCATAACGATAAGACCGCCCGAACCCATCATGGCACCCTGTGCAATAAGGTTGTCATAGTCGATTTCTATATCAAGAAGCGATGCGGGGATACAACCGCCGGAAGGACCGCCGGACTGCGCCGCCTTGAACTTTTTGCCGTTGGGTATGCCGCCGCCGATGTCTTCGACAATCTCACGAAGTGTTGTGCCCATGGGGATTTCAACAAGTCCGGTGTGACGGATTTTGCCGCCCAGAGCGAATACCTTTGTACCCTTTGATTTCTCGGTGCCCATCGTATTGAAGAATGAAGCGCCGTGAAGAATAATCTGGGGAATATTTGCGAATGTCTCAACGTTGTTTTCGGTTGTGGGCTTGCCGAACAGACCCTTTACCGCGGGATAGGGCGGACGGGGACGGGGCTCGCCGCGGTTGCCCTCGATTGATGTCATAAGAGCAGTCTCTTCGCCGCATACAAACGCGCCTGCGCCGAGACGGACATGCAAATCAAAGTCAAAGCCGGAACCGAAAATATCCTTGCCGAGAAGTCCGTATTCACGGGCATCAACAATAGCCTTCTGCAGACGAGAAACGGCAATGGGGTACTCGGCACGAACATATACATAGCCTTCGCTTGCGCCTGTCGCATAGCCGCATATTGCCATTGCTTCAACAATCGCATGGGGGTCGCCCTCAAGAACGGAACGGTCCATGAACGCGCCGGGGTCGCCTTCGTCGGCGTTGCAGACCACGTATTTCTGATCTGCCTGATTCTTGGCTGTGAAGCTCCACTTAAGGCCGGTCGGGAAACCGCCGCCGCCTCTTCCGCGAAGACCGGAATCCTTGACAACCTGAATAACTTCTTCGGGTGTCATTTCGGTAAGAGCCTTGCCGAGAGCCGCATAGCCGTCCATGGCTATATATTCGTCAATGCTTTCGGGATTTATAACGCCGCAGTTGCGAAGCGCGACACGCTTCTGTTTGGCGTAGAAGGTTGTATCGTTAAGGGATACGTTGCCGTGTTTGATTTCAACACCCTCAGCAACGTCCTTATAGGCGAGACGCTCAACGACTCTGCCCTTCATAAGATGCTCCTCGACTATTTCCCTTACGTCCTCCTGCTGAACTCTTGAATAGAAAGTTCCGTCGGGATAGACGATAACAACGGGACCGAGTGCGCAAAGTCCGAAGCAGCCCGTTCTTACAACCTTGACTTCTTCTTCAAGACCGTTTTTAACCAACTGCATCTCAAACTCGGATATAAGCTTCTTGCTTCCGGATGAGGTGCAGCCGGTGCCGCCGCAGATAAGTACCTGTGCACGAACCATGTTTAATATTCCTCCAAATTAAGTTTACTGTTTTGACTGATTATATGTTTTTGATAACATACTGTTCAACTGTCTGACCGCCCTTGAGGTGCTTTTCAACAACCTCTTTTGCCTTTTCGGGAGTCATCTTGACATATGTTGTCTTTTTGCCGTCCTCATAGATTTCAACAACGGGCTCAAACTGGCAGATGCCGATACAGCCTGTCTGTGTAACGGTTACCTTATCGCCGAGACCCGCGTTTGCGACCTCCTCAACAAATGTGTTGAGAACGGGTCTCGCGCCTGCGGCGATACCGCAGGTTGCCATGCCGACAACAACTCTTGTGTTGCCCGCGCCCTCACGAAGGACAACCTTTTTCTGCATTTTTTCTCTGATTGCAGCAAGTTCTTCCAATGACTTCATTGCTATTTTCCTTTCACTTCAAAATAGATTGTATTTAATATTTTATATTTTACATTTTACATTATAACATTGAGCAAACGTTTTCAATTAACAATTAACAATTAATAATTAACAATTAACAA
>CAVFUV010000093.1:0-7859 GCA_963625735.1 bacterium | reverse complement strand
GTTTCTGTGACAATAAATTTTTGTCATGAGCTTTTTGAAAAAAATCAAGGGGGAAGGAAAATTGAGATTACGTACACAGTCATTAGGCACAAAGAACATGATAGGTGCACGCATCGAGCAGAAAAGAAAGGAACTCGGCATGAAGCAGAAGGAGCTGCTTGCAAGGCTTCAGATTAACGGCATCGAGCTTAACTCCTCGGGGCTTTCAAAGCTCGAAGGTCAGCTTCGAAGCGTATCCGATTTTGAGCTTGTCGCAATAGCCAAAGCGCTTGACGTTTCCGTCGATTGGCTCCTCGGTCTCGAGTAATAAATAGACTTGCAATCACACTTAAAAAGTTATATAATGGCTCTGTTCGCAAGGTGCGGGCGGAGCCGTTTTTTTGGGCTTGGTGGAGTAATTGAAAGCGTGTAAAAAAGTGTGGAGTGTGGAATATGGAGTTTGGAGTTAAACTGTACCCATAAAATTTTACACACCCGTAAAATTCTGCCTCCTGCGAAGCTGACTCCACACTTCACACGCCACACTCCACACTTAGTGACTTACTATCCTCTATACTAATCTATGATTTTTTCCATGGGGTCGGCAATGAAAACAGGTTATCATAAAAGTCTTGCCGTTATCGGCGGGGGTGCTTCGGGGCTTGCGGCGGCGATATTCGCTGCACGTGAAGCCGAAAGAATGAATAAAAAAATTGCCGTAACGGTTTTCGAGCTTAATTCCCGTGTCGGCAAAAAAATTCTCGTGTCAGGCAACGGCAGATGCAATTTCACAAACACCGATTTGTCGGAGGAACATTATCACGGTTCTGTACTGCTCCCCAAAAAATGCATCGAAAAATTTGACAATAACGGTATCTGCCGCTTTTTTGAAGAGTTCGGTCTGCTGTCGAAAACCGATTTCGCGGGCAGGGTGTACCCCTTAAGCAATCAGGCGACTTCCGTTCTTGATGTCCTTCGCACTGCGGCGGATGTCTATAACATAAATATAAAGACCGACTGCCGTGTTGAAAGCATAAAAAAGCACGGCGGCACATTCTTAGTAAATTCAACCGAAAATTCTGATGCCGTCATTATGGCGTGCGGCGGCAAAGCGTCTGCCGTCCACGGGAGCGACGGTGCGGGTTTTCCGCTTCTTAAAGCTCTGGGCGTGTCCGTTACGCCTCTTTATCCCGCTCTTACCGCGCTTAATATCACCGATTTTACAAAGTCCCTCAAGGGCATAAGAGCCGAAGGGGAGATTACAATAAAGCAGTGCGGCAGAATCATCGCCAAATCGTGCGGTGAAATTCAGTATACCGATTACGGTCTGTCGGGCATTCCGGCAATGCAGGTGTCGGGCGAGACCGCTCGTGCTCTCTCCGGAAAAGACCCCGTTTTCGCTTTTGTTGACAGTGCTCCGACGGTCGACGCGGATACACTTAAGAATATAATCACTTCATCAATAAAGAATTTTCCGTCAGAGTCAAATGAAATGCTTTTGTCGGGCATTATGCCCAAACGCCTCGGCATGTATCTTCTGTCCGAGCTGTCTTTTAAGCCCGAGAAAAGCGTAAAAAGTATAAATCCGTCGGCTGTTGACAATATTGTCACGGCGATAAAAAAGAAAAAATACAGAGTATCATCCGTCAGAGGCTTTGCCGACGCACAGGTAACAGCGGGCGGTGTTCCCGAAAATGAGATTTGCCCCGACACCATGGAGCTTAAAAAGATCAAAAATATGTTCGTCTGCGGTGAAGCGGTCGATGTCGACGGCGAGTGCGGCGGTTATAATCTGCAGTGGGCGTGGTCAAGTGCGTATGTCGCCGCTTTATCAGCCGTTAAGGAGTTAACAGATGCTTCGAATAAATGAAATTTCAGTCCCGCTCGGCACGGATGTCGAGGCGATTAAAAAAGCCGCCGCCAAAGAGACAGGCATATCGGTCGGGGACATTACATATTTTGAAATTGCCCGGGAGTCGATTGACTCACGCAAAAAGAACAACATAAAAATGATATATTCCGTCAACATTGAGCTTGACGGCGACGAAGAGAACATAGCGTTATCGTACCCTGCGAATAAAGTCAGTCTCTGCGAGCGTTACAGCTACGAGATGCACGAAAACAGACGCACTTCCGCTTTTCGCCCGGTAGTTGTGGGCTTCGGTCCGGCCGGGATGTTCGCTTCGCTTATTTTGGCTCGCGCCGGCCTTTGTCCGTTTGTAATCGAACGCGGCAACGACGTTGACACAAGAACAAAAGATGTTCACTCATTCTGGACTACAAGACGGCTTAACACTTCGTCAAACGTTCAGTTCGGCGAGGGCGGTGCCGGTACATTTTCGGACGGCAAGCTGACCACCGGCATAAAAGACAGCCGATGCAGATTTGTTCTTGAAACATTCGCGTCCCACGGCGCACCCGAACAGATTCTCTATTCCGCTCATCCGCATATAGGCACCGATAAGCTTGCGGGTGTCGTAAAGAGCATCCGTGAAGAGATAATTTCACTCGGCGGCACTGTAAATTTCGGCTGTCGGCTCGATGAAATATATGAGGCGAACGGCTATATACAGGGCATTGCCTACACCGACGCAGACGGTCACGCCGTTGATATGGAGACCGATACCGTTATTCTGTGCATAGGTCATTCGGCACGTGATACCGTCGCAATGCTTCATTCTCATGGCATAAATATGGAGAAAAAGCCGTTTTCCGTCGGTGTCAGAATCGAGCATCCGCAGGAGCTTATAAACAGAGGGCTTTTCGGCAGTCAGTGGAATAATCCTCTCCTCGGTGCGGCAAACTATAAATTCGCAAATCATCCCCCGCACGGCAGGGGAGGCTATACATTCTGTATGTGCCCCGGCGGCACGGTGGTGCTGGCGTCATCCGAAGAGGATATGGTTGTCGTAAACGGCATGAGTGAATACGCCCGTGACGGCGAAAACGCGAACTCCGCTATTTTGGTCGGCATTGAGCCCGATTATTTCGAAAGCGATGACCCATTGTCGGGAATAGCCTTCCAGAGAAATATAGAGCGGGCGGCATTTAACTTCGGCGGCAAAAACTATAACGCTCCCGTTCAGCTGGTCGGCGATTTTCTTAAAGACACGCCGTCAAAAAAGCTCGGCACGGTCAGACCGACATGCACAACGGGAACAGAGCCGGGCGACATAAGAAAAATATTGCCGAAGTGCGTTACGGATTCAATTGCGTCTGCCATATCGGCATTTGATAAAAAGCTCCCCGGCTACGCCATGCATGACGCCGTTCTTACAGCCCCCGAGAGCAGAAGCTCATCCCCCGTTCGCATTATACGCGATGAGTGCCGACAGGCGAGCATAAAGGGCATTTTTCCGTGCGGAGAGGGTGCCGGGTATGCGGGCGGCATTGTCTCCGCCGCAGTTGACGGCATTCGCAGTGCCGAAGCGGTGCTTGATGATGAACTTGACGATTGCTGAAAAATGCAATATAATATAGTCAGTGATATGATTTTCAAAACAGTTAGCGAAAGAAGGCTTTATCATAATGAATACCCTTGCACTGATTGTGCCCTGCTATAATGAGCAGGATGTGCTTTCTATGTTCTATAACGAAGTTACAAAGGTGACTTCATCCTTTGCCGACGGCTTTGCGACAGAGCTTGTCTTTGTGGACGACGGCAGCTCCGACAATACTCTCAAGATAATCGAGGAGCTTGCGGTCAGAGACCCTGCGGTAAAATACATTTCTTTCTCACGCAATTTCGGCAAAGAGGCGGCAATGCTCGCAGGTATGAAATACGCCGTAAAAGCGGATTTTATAGGCATAATGGATGCCGACCTTCAGCACTCTCCCGATTTAATCCCCGAGATGCTCAGATACGTTACAGAGGGCGGATATGATGTCGCCGCCGCAAGACGTTCCGACCGAGAGGGCGAGAGCAAGCTTGTAAGCACTCTGTCAAACTCCTTCTATAAAGTAATCAACAGGATAAGCGACACAAAGATAAGCGACTCCGCACAGGACTTTCGCATAATGAAAAAGGATGTCGTAAAGGCAATTCTCTCAATGCCCGAAAAGATAAGATTTTCAAAGGGCATTTTCAGCTGGGTCGGCTTTAATGTCAAGTGGATAGAGCACGCAAACCGTGAACGTGCCGCAGGGCAGACAAAGTGGTCGGTAAAAAAGCTTCTTAAATACGCCATAGACGGCATTCTGGGCTTCACGTCCTACCCCTTGAGAATAAGCTTTTTCGGCAGTGCGTTTTTCGGTGTTCTGACACTTGTTGAACTTATCTACTGTCTTATCCGCAATATAGTAAATGAACTGTATGTCGGTATTGTTCCCCTGATTCTTGCGGGCGTATTCTTTGTCGGTTGCGGTGTCTGCCTTGTCATAGGCATAATGGGCGAGTATCTGGCGAGAATCTACACCGAGGTCAAGGGCAGACCGCAGTATATAGTCGCAAAAACAAATACAATTAACAGGTTCCACGGAACAGAAAGTGAGTAAAGCTATGATTATCACAAAAGACACAAAAATCGGCGAAATCCTTGAAGCGGACGCAGGTGTAGCTCCCTTCTTCATCAACATGGGCATGCATTGCCTCGGCTGCCCCTCCGCAAGAAACGAAACAGTTGAGCAGGCATGCGAGGTTCACGGTGTGGATGCCGACGAGCTTGTTGAGGAAATCAACACATATCTTGCAACGAAGTAATGCTTTCGTTAAAACCGAGACTTAAAACAGCGGCAGGTATGATGATCCCCGGTATCCCTCTTGTGGATATCGGAACGGACCACGCATATCTGCCTGCGTTCCTAATAGGGGAAAATATCGTGCCCTCCGCCATTGCCGGGGATATAGGCGAAAAGCCGCTCCAAAATGCACGTCTTACAGTTGACGAATATAATCTCGGCGACAGAATAACCCTGACGGTGTCGGACGGACTTAAAAATATATCTTTTTCGGGCGATGCCAATATTTCAATATGCGGTATGGGCGGCACTCTCATTGCGGAAATTTTGGAGGCCGCACCCGAAATCAGAAGAAAAGGCATTCACCTTGTGCTTCAGCCCATGACGCACAGCGAGGATGTCCGCCTGTGGCTTGCCGAAAATTCATTCGAGATAACCGAAGAAAAATGCGTTTTCGACACAGGCAAAATTTATTGCTGTATGTCGGCGGATTTTTGTCCGAAAAAAAGAACGCAGTTCGATGAAGGCTTTTATTATTTCGGCACGCTTAATGACGACTCCGAAGAAAATTCCGCTTTTATTTCGTCGCAGTATAAGCGAATAAAAACGAAGCTTGACGCTTTGACCGCCGCAGACAAAGACCCCGACGACATTGAAAAATTAACGACAATCGTTTCATACTATAAAGAGAGGTACACAAAATGAATGTAACAGCAGGAGATATTTTTGACTTTATAAATACATTCGCGTCCTTTGACACACAGGCAAAGTGGGATAATGCCGGTTTTTTAGCGGGCGACAAAGCGCAGGCGGTTACTGCGGCCGTATGCTGTCTTGATGTGACGGATGAAGAAATTATGCAGGCAAAAAGAGTCGGCGCACAGCTTATAATATCCCATCATCCGCTGATTTTCAATCCGATAAAATCACTTCTTTCAAATGATGCCGCTTATAAGCTTGCGCAGAAGAATCTGAGTGTTATCTCGGCACATACAAATCTTGATAAAGCCCCGGGCGGCGTTAACGATGCACTGTGCGACAGACTCGGTATGACCCATACAAAGCTGCCTTCAGATGTCGCGGACGGTTTTCTCAATGTCGGCACAATTGACAGAAGCCTTACCCCGGCGGAGTTCGCGAAATACATATCCGAAAAGCTTAATGCCTCGGTTGATTTTGTCGAGGGTGACACGGTTGTAAATAAAATCGCCGTATGCTCCGGTTCGGGCGCGGATTTTGTACCCTTCGCAATCGCAAACGGATGCAACGCCTTTGTAACAGGTGACGCTGCCTATCATGAATTTCTGGATGCTGAAAAAGCCGGTGTCTCACTCTTTGCGGCAGGTCACTTTGAAACGGAAGCATTCATTGCGGATGTTCTGTGTGAAAAGCTCTCCGCGGAATTCCCCAATGTAAAATTTCATTCATCGGAGAGAAAAGCCCCGATAAAAACGGTGATATAAATGGCAACAGACGGTATATTCCTGCATTTTATAAAAGAGGAAATAAAAGACTTTGCGGTCGGCGCTAAGGTAGACAAAATCTATCTGCCGACACGCCACGAGCTTGTTATGGTTTTAAGGACAAGAACCGAATCACGCAGGCTCTTTATTTCCGTGTCCGGCAACGCCCCCAGAGTTAATTTTACGGCGACCAACCCCGAAAATCCGTCAAACCCGCCGATGCTGTGCATGCTTTTTCGCAAACAGCTTACGGGTGCGGTCATAACCGATGTTCGTCAGTTCGGCTTTGACCGAGTTCTGTTTATCGATATGATTGCCACAAACGAACTGGGCGACAGGGTTAACAGAACGCTTGTAATCGAAATAATGGCACAGTACAGCAACTGTATTCTGCTTGACGAGAACAACATTATAATAGATTCGTTAAAGCGTGTCGATTCGTCAAAATCGTCTTTCCGTGAGGTTCTGCCGCAGAAGGAGTATGTTCTGCCGCCGTCACAGGATAAGCTTAACCCCGAAAAAGCCGACGGTGACACCATAAAAGACCGTGTTCTCACATTTCCCGAAAAGAAGCTGTCACAGGCTCTTGTTAATACCGTCAGCGGTATGTCTCCGCTCTCGGCAAAAGAAATCGCCTACCGTGTCACGCTCTCCGACCCCGCTGTGGCAACTCTGACGGACACAAAAAAAGACAGACTTCTTCACGAAATCAATATATTGAAAGATTATATCCGGACGGGGTGCAAGCCCTGCTTTGTCGTTGATCCGAACGGCGAACCCGTTGAATTTTCGTTTATGCCGCTTACGTCCTTAGCGGACAGGGGAGAGCTTAAATACGCTTCGTCTCTCTCCGAAATTCTCGATTTTTTCTATGTGGAGCGAGAAAAGCTTTTAAGGGCAAAATCAAAGGCCGAGGATCTGTTCAGGCTTGTCGCATCTCTGACCGAACGCACGTCAAAAAAGATAAATAATCTTCGAGAAGAATTGTCAGGTGCCGAAGACGCCGAGTCCAAACGCATAAACGCCGAGCTTATTAACGCAAATTTGTACACACTTAAAAAGGGCGACACCGTATATAAGGTCGCCGATTACTATAATGATTATAAAATTGTCGAAATACCGGCACGCCCCAGTCTGTCACCCGCACAGAATGCGCAGCGCTACTATAAAGAGTACCGCAAGGCGCAGACCGCCAAAAAGGTGTTAGCCGAGCAGATAGAAATTGCAGTGTCGGATTTAGAGTATCTTGTAACGGTAAAGGATGAGCTGTCCCGTGCCGAAACCGAGCGAGAGCTTAACGAGATACGTGCCGAGCTTTCCGCATCCGGTTTTCTCAAGAGCAAGACAGGCACCAAAAATAAGAAAAACGCCCCCATGAAGCCGCTTGAATTCAGGTCTCCCAACGGACTTAAGGTGCTTGTCGGCAGAAACAATACGCAGAATGACATTCTGACCTTTAAGACGGCCGCCAAAAACGATATGTGGTTTCACGTCCACAAAGCGCCCGGCTCGCATGTTGTTCTGTGCTGCGGAGATATAACTCCCGATAATGTTGATATGGAATTTGCCGCAGGTGCTGCCGCATGGTTTTCTTCCGTCAGAAGCGGCGGCACGGTCGAAGTGGACTATACAAAAATTCGCAACATAAAAAAGCCGCCTGCGTCGCACCCCGGGTTTGTCATATATCATGTGTATGACAGTGCGATTGTAAGGGCGGTTAACCCGGATAGCTGATTATGG
>CAVFUV010000092.1:0-7891 GCA_963625735.1 bacterium | reverse complement strand
GTAAGTATATCAGCCACGGGGAATGACCACAGCAAGCCGTCAAGCCCCATAAAAATCGGCATAATTATCGGCAGAAAAACACCGAAAATAATCTCACGCGTCAGTGAGACAACAGTTGACGCCGCCGCCTTTCCGAGGGCCTGCAAAAAGATGAATGTCCCCTTATTAACAGTTGCCAGAATCATCATACACAGATAAATTCGGAAGCATCTTACAGCGAAATCGGCATAATATGCACTTTCGTTTGCCGCACCGAACAAATTTGCGATTTGCAGAGGAAAGCACTCAACAATAATCGTGGCAACACCACCGATAATCGCTTCGGCAATAAGCAGATATGAAAAAAGTGTTTTTGCTCTGTCCTTTCGATTTGCACCGATATTATATCCGACAACCGGAATACAGCCGGCGGCAACACCGATTGAAACCGAAATTGCAATCTGAAAAAATTTCATTACTATACCCAGTACGGCAAGAGGAATCTGAGCATATTCCGTCTGTCCGAAAATCGGGTCAAGTGCACCGTATTTCATGCACGTATTCTGCACTGCCGCCATGGAAATCACAAGCGACACCTGTGCCAGAAAGCTTGTTAATCCGAGGGATAAAAATCTGAGAATAAATCTGCAATTGAGTTTAAATGAAATCTTTTCAATTCTGACCGCTTTCATATGGCACAGATACCAAACTGCAAGCACAGCAGTCAGAATCTGTCCGATAACGGTGGCAACAGCGGCACCCATCATGCCCCATTTGAATATGTATATAAAAATCGGGTCAAGAATAATATTCGCAACCGCACCGACAAGGGTTGACACCATTGCGAATTTGGGACTGCCATCGCTTCTGATAATAGGATTCATCGCCTGACCGAACATATAAAACGGAATGCCGACTGTAATCCAGAAAAAATACTCTTTTGCGAAATCGTATGTTTCCGCATTTACCTTACCGCCGAACAAAGTCAGAATCGGCTCTGAAAAAATCAGATAAATTGCTGTCAGAACAAGACTGCTTGCAATACACAAAACAATCGAATTGCCTACACTGCGGTTGGCATCCTCCTTTTTGCCGCTGCCGAGAGCAATACTGACAAAGGCACAGCACCCGTCACCTATCATAACGGCAACAGCGAGAGCCAGCACCGTCAGAGGAAATACGACAGTGTTTGCCGCATTGCCGTAAGAACCGAGATAATCGGCGTTTGCAATAAAAATCTGGTCAACGATGTTATAAAGCGCACCGACAACCAGAGATATAACGCACGGAACAGCATATTTGCGCATAAGCTTTGTCAGCTTTTCCGTCTCAAGAAAAGTATTTTGTTTTTGTTCCATCGGAACATCCTCCTTTTTTCGACACAAAGAGCCGCATACCTTCCGTACATACAAAAAAACGATACAAAAGGGGTGCAATCTGTCTCGTATCGGATTGCATAACTGCCCTCTTGTATCGTGTCTGTTTCTATTGGATTGTGCGACATATTTTAACATGGACACATCCGAAAATCAAGAGGATTTTTTTGTAACTGTGCATACACATAACATTTTTCAAATAAAAAAAAACCGCACCGAAAAAGATGCGGATTCAGGTTATTCTATTGATAAAAGATATTGCAGGGTTTTGAAGTTTTGCTGAGTGCAGTTTTTGAGGTAGAGGGCGGTGAGCTTTGATACGGCTTTGAGGGTTTCATCGTCAGCGGTGAATGAGAAAATATTGCGAAATTCAGAAAATACTATGTGCCGCATGACGGTAACGGCGGAGATTGAAAGCGTGGGGCATGCACGGTCTTTGCCGCATGAGTCGCAATAGAGATTGCCGTTAAGGCAGTCAAAATACATAACGGGCGACTCGAATTTGCCGCATTCGTCACAGGCGACAAGATTCGGTGCGTAGCCGGAGATACAGGCAAAACGCAGTTCAAAGACTACTTTTATGAGCATATCGGGCTTTTTGCCGCTGCAAAGAAAGCTGAGGCAATTGAGAATAAGCCGCAGATATTCCGCACTGTCGATATTTTCGCCGATGCATTTAAGTGACACTTCACAGAAATACTGTGCAAGGGAGAGCTTGGTAAGGTCATTTCTGAGTGCGAAAAACACCTCGGAAATTGACGCTTCACTGACAGTGTATACGCCCTTGTTTTCAAAGAATGTCCATGTGCCGTAGCAGAACTGCGATGATGCGGAATGGAGCTTGCTTTTTGCGGAGCGTGCCCCTTTTGCGAAGGCTCGGATAAGTCCGCGTTCACGTGTCAGTATATGAAGTATGGCGTCACGCTCGCCCGTGACGCTTGTTTTTATGACGATGCCGTCAACGGAAAAGCGTTCCATCAGTCAAGCCCGAAATTATGAATAAGCCCTTCACGGTTACGCCAGTCCTCTTTTACCTTTACCCAGCATTTGAGGTTGACACGGCAGTCAAAAAAGCGTTCGAGCTCTTTTCTGGCGGAAGTCGAAATGCGTTTGAGCATCTCGCCGCCCTTGCCGATGATTATACCCTTATGGCTCTCCTTTTCGCAGTAGATAGTGGCATCTATGTCAAGAAGACCGTCGTCACGCTCTTTGAATCGTTCGATTGCAACGGCGACACCGTGCGGGATTTCTTTATCAATATATCGCAGGATTTTTTCACGGATATACTC
Organism: bacterium; assembly: GCA_963625735.1. Lineage (GTDB taxonomy): Bacteria > Bacillota > Clostridia > Oscillospirales > Acutalibacteraceae > RUG806. The sequence goes on along the minus strand of CAVFUV010000092.1, from coordinate 5,247 downwards.
GGCGGCGATAACCTTTTCGGGCTGATCGGTGAGAGTATCATCGGGGAACAGATGCTCACCCGGAAAAGAGAGACTCTTAAGCTCGTCGAGCAGTTCATTTAAGCCGTTGCCGTCACGTGCGGACACCGGGACAATCGCCTTGAAGTTATAAAGAGTCGAAAACTCGGCAATTCTTGTAAGCAAATCCTCTTTATTTTCAACAGTGTCAATCTTGTTTATCGCGAGCACCGTTGGAAGTTCAAGTTTTTCTATCTTTTTGAGAATGGTTTTTTCGGCATCTCTGATTTCACCGGACGGTTCAATCACGAGCAGGCAGGCATCAACATCGTTTATCCCCTGCCCCACGGCACGAATCATATTTTCGCCGAGCTTGTTTTTCGGCTTATGATAGCCGGGAGTATCGGTAAACACAAGCTGTATGCCGCCGTCTGTCAGCACGCCCATTATGCGTGTGCGTGTTGTCTGCGGTTTCGGGGAGACAATGGCGACTTTTTCACCTAAGAATCTGTTAAGCAACGAGCTTTTGCCGACGTTCGGGCAACCGACAATTGCGATAAAGGCGGTCTTTTCATTAGTACTATGCATCTTTTCACCTTTCTGTTTTGCAAAGTTCTATCTATCAAAAAAACTTATACGACAATACAATTAAGAATTAAGAATTAAGAATGTCGGAAGACACTTCGTGTCTTGGATTATATAAGCTTCGCAGGAGGCGGGCTTTTATACAATCGGCAATGTATAATTCGAAAATGCACAATTGGCTTCGCGGGAGGTAAGATTTTGGAGCGTTGCCGGTCTTTGCCATACCGGCGGGGCCGGTCCGCTCGGCATATCGCTCGTCCTCCGCATAGCGTCGTCCTCGCGACACGCCCTCGCCTTGCTCGGGCTCACACTTTCTAATCCGCAATTAAAAATTTACAGTTTAAACCTGTTGCCTTGATTTATAAAGCAACTCAAAGCGCAGGCTAACTGCTCCTTGCTAACGGCAATTACTCTTCATCCATATAATAGCTTCCGTTTCTCTTAAGCCCCAGCTGTGTAAGCACTGTCTCTTCTTTTTCTCTCATTCTTACAGCTTCAAGTCCGCCGTTTACATGGTCATACCCAAGAAGATGAAGCATAGAGTGAACGGTAAGAAACGCAATTTCACGCTCAAGCGAGTGGCCGTATTCCTCCGCCTGCTCCATTGCCTTCTGAACGGAAATTACAATGTCACCGAGAACATACGCGCCCGTATCGGGGTTTTTGTCGTATACACCGTTTTCTCCGAGCGGGAACGAGAGAACATCCGTCTCTTTGTCTATATTGCGGTATTCGGCATTGAGCTGTTTTATGCCCTCATTGTCGACAAAGCGGACGCTTATTTCAGCCGAGCCCTCAAATTTTTCGAGCTGAAGCACGGCATGACAGCATCTTCTGATGAGCAGTCTTGTCCCGGACGGCACTTTAACCGTATTCTGGTCGTTTGTGATTATTACCTTTACCTTGTCAGCCATTGTAAATTACCTCTTTCCGTCAATTTTAGCTTTGTCTTTTTTTATCGTTTGATTTTTCGTTATATTTTTCGTACGCTTTTATAATATCCTGTACAAGACGGTGACGAACAACATCCTTTTCGGTAAAACGAACCGTCGCAATATCGGGAATATCCTTAAGAATTTTTACCGCTTCTTTAAGTCCGGATTTTTTGCCGTCCGGAAGGTCAATCTGCGTAACGTCACCTGTTACCACTATTTTTGAATTAAAACCGAGACGGGTTAAGAACATTTTCATCTGCTCGGGCGTTGTGTTCTGTGCTTCATCGAGAATTATAAAGCTGTCGTCGAGCGTTCTGCCTCGCATATACGCTAAGGGTGCCACTTCTATACTGCCCTTTTCGTGGCATTTCTGAAAATTATCCGCACCGAGCATATCAAAAAGCGCATCATAAAGGGGACGCAGATACGGGTCAACCTTCTGCTGAAGGTCTCCGGGGAGAAAGCCGAGCTTTTCGCCCGCTTCAACCGCCGGGCGTGTCAGAATAATTCTTGACACTTCCTTTGCCCTGAATGCCTTTACCGCCATTGCCACGGCGAGATACGTTTTGCCCGTGCCCGCAGGTCCGACACCGAAAACAATGGTGTTGGAGTTTATCATGTCTATATATTTTTTCTGACCGAGTGTTTTGGGCTTTACGGGCTTGCCCGACATTGTTATGCATATGCAGTCGGAGGCTATCGACTGAATTTTGTTATCCGCGCCCTCGTTTACGAGAGAAATGCAATATCTGACATTCTGCTCGGTGAGCGCCTCGCCCTTATTCAGAAGCATTATAAGCCCCTCGGCGGCCTTTGCGGCAAGTGATACCTTTTCGGGATCGCCGCATATTTTCATGGAGTCGCCCCGACAGACGACATTTACGCCGTACTCGTTTTCGATGAGCTTTATGTTTTCGTCAAAATTTCCGAATAGGCTTATTGCCTGCTCCATACGGTCAAAGTTAAGAGTGTATTCGTACATTTATTTACTTCCTCAGTGTGTTATGGAATCGATTACCGCCGAATAAAGCTTTTCGGGCTCGTCTAAAAATGTTCTGCATACGACATCCGCCTGCAGAGAATCGGAACAATAGAGCGATGTCTTGAGCATCAGACAGTCTCCGTCTTTTATTGTCAGAACGGCATAATAGCCGTCGTCACGCTTTTCGGTAATCGCCTCAACTCCGCAGCGTTTTCTCTCTTTCGCCGCAACCTCCATTGCCGCCTTAAGAGCCATATCACGCACACGGTGCGGAATGTCGGTTTCAAGATGTCTTGCGGCGTCCCGTCCTTTGGGGAGAAGCGAATAATATTCGTCATCGTCACGCTTTTCGCATTTTGCGAGTCCGTTTTCGGTTATTTCACCGAGAGCGGCATTCACCTCGAAAAAGTTGGCAAGCTCCGTTATCTGGAGTGCCGCGTTAAGACCGCTCTTTGAAATGGGTCGGTCAAGTCCCGATAAAACATAACATAACAGAACCTTTATATCGTATCTGGTTCTGAGTCCCCCAAGGCTTACCCCCTGGGTAAAAGCATCGTATTCCTGCTGCATTTTGGTCTTTGCTCTCCGATTGAAAAAATTAGTTTACACGAATATAGTTATACGGCAATACGGATATATCACCGATATTTACGGAATAGTTATTATAGTTTACATATACATATGCGCCGTTGTCATAGCCCGTGCAATATACGCCGCTTTCGATTTTCGAGTGGCTTATAATTCGGCTCGATGTAAGATCGGACAGATTTTCCGCCGCCTCAGTCACAAAGTCGACGGCATCGCTGTATGTGTTTGTATAGCAATAGCTTATATTTTCGTCAAACACCCAAAGATAATAAGGCTGAGCGCCGTACTCCACCGCTTTAAGAAGCTCAAGCTTCTGAATAGAAGCCGAGTTTGCCGCACTCCCCGTATATATCACGCTCGAATGAATGACAGCCTGCACAAACGGCACACCGACATAAGCGTCTGTCTCTTCAACGGATGTATAAAGCGGAATATCCGTTATAAGCGAAGCGGACTTTATTTCACCGATATCGGGCGAACACAGAGCAATGTTTTTGCGTGTGGCAAATGACGAAATCGCACTGCTTTTCGCTTTGTGCATATCCTCTTTTGATGTTCCGACTGAAATATCGAAAGCATCGGCAAGGCCCGCGTCCGCAACGGCAAATCCCGGTATGTTCGTTTTTTCGGCGGCATTCATAAGCTTTATAAGCCTTTTTTCGATTGCGTCCGCCGACAGAGAATTTACGGTATATGTCTGAGCGCCTGCCTGCCCCGCAAGAGGATTTGTGATTGTCTCGGTCTGCTTTTTGCCGGTCACATCCACAGCTGTGTTTTTTGACGAAGCGGTCTTTGTGCCGAACAGATTTAAGCCCATATAAATATTGAAATTCTGCGTTTTTGCGTAATCGCAAAGATTATAAAGAGCCTTGGAGCTTCCGACACCGTGTGCCGTATTAAGTGAACCGTTTTTGCCGCCCAAAAGACCGCCCGAAAATGCGCCGTTAACGGTAATTTCTATATCGTTGACATTTTTTGCTTTCAGAAGGCTTAATAAATCTTCAATCTGTTCGAAGTCGGACACGGCGTTTTTTGACGAGCCGTCAACGCTTGCCACGGTATTTATAACAAGCGGATAATAATCGTCTCTGACAGACTCGGACGACAGCGTACCGTTTCTTATGAGCCTTTCCCGGCACGACAGAGCCATGTCGGTGTAAGTAATGTCACTGCCTGTAAGAAATCTGTAACACACGCTTATTTTTCCGTTATAAGCCGATGAATAGTAATATTTTGAGCCGTCGGTTCTGTTCTCGGTTACGGTGAAGGTCGGACAGACAACCGCCGCAGAGTATGAATCGGTCTCGGGTCTTTTTGCTCTCACAGTGCAAAGTGACGCACCGTCTTCAATCACCGCCACAAAACCACCCTTGTTGTGCTTCATGCCGAACGCCGGAATAACCGCGCGGTTTTCGTCCGAGCCGTAAATATCAAATGACAGATCACCTGTTGAAGAGTCAACCTTATCGGTATACATCACAGCTCCGCACCCGTCGGGGACAAGAATAAAATCGGAACTCTCGGTGTTTTCGTCCTTTTGATAAGCTCCGAAATACGGCATAATTGTAATGCTTTCCATTACGGTATCGGGGGAGAGATCAATGGACGCACAGTCAACGTCAACACTCAAATCGCCGTCGGTCAAAGTAAATTCAACTGTAAGCTTTGCGGCAACACCGCCTGTAACGGACGACACGGGGTCAACCGCGTTTTCGCGTGTGTCCGCGACAAGATATTGAACCTTTACACCATCATCTGTCTTTTCGTATTCGTATGTGCCGTACTGCACACTGTTATCCTGAGAATTGAGATAATATATGCCGTCGGACTTACGCAGAACAATATCGAAAACTGAAGCCGAGCCGTTGTCAAATGACGGCAGACAGCACCATATGTTGCCGTTTTCGCTGTCGGTTACAACCGGAGCGCCGTTGGCGGAGTCAAAAGCGAGAGTTATATTGCCGTATGTGCCGATAATCTCTTTTTCGCTGTTGTCGGTCATATGAAATGATGAATTGCCCGTGCCCGTGTTTATATCGGAACTTTTTATGACAAGAGACTTCACCGAATCGGTATCGGAGACGCAGGATGTCATACACAAAATAAGTGCCATAAGCAGGCACAAAACAGAAATCGGTCTTAATTTATGTGCCATCCGTC
>CAVFUV010000091.1:3541-7924 GCA_963625735.1 bacterium | reverse complement strand
CGCTACGCCAAAAATCATTCACCGGATGATTTTTGTCTGCGACATTATGCATTATACATTATGCATTATACATTGGGCATGCGAGAAAGTGCGTGCCGCACTTTCTCACATGCTTTCGGGAGCCTCAACTTTAAGCAATCCGAGAACATTGGCAAGCACGGATTTTGTGCAGGCACAAAGGAAAAGACGTGCCGTCATAAGATTTTCATCATCGACATCACAGCGGCAGGCGTTATAGAACTTATGGAACAGTGTCGCCAGCTCCACGGCATAGCGTGTCATTTTTGACGGGTCAAGGGCCTTTGCGGCACTCTCGACTTCACCCGTAAGGGATGCTATATGACGGATAAGCTCCTTTTCTTCATCCGCAGTCAGAAGCTTTGCCTGCTCCGCCGTGCAGTGAATTTCCGTTATGCCCTTTTCTGCCATTTTGCGGAAAATGGAGCAGATGCGGGCGTGTGCGTACTGGCAATAGTAAACGGGGTTCTGAGAGCTTTCTTCAACCGCAAGACCGAGATCGAAATCGCAGTGTGTGTTCGCTTCACGCATGTTGAAGAAAAATCTTGCGGCATCAATCGGCACTTCATCAAGAAGAGTTACAAGTGTAATCGCTTTTCCGGAACGTTTGGACGCCTTTATTACCTCGCCGTCCTTTACAAGACGAACCATCTGCATAAGAACGACCTTGAGTCTGTCGGGGTCAACACCGAGAGCCTGCAAAGCCGCCTTAAGTCTCGGCACATAGCCGTGATGATCGGCGCCCAGAATGTCAACCGCCATGTCAAAATTGCGTATGCAAAGCTTGTTATAGTGATAGGCAATGTCGGGTACTATATATGTTAAAAATCCGTTTGAACGGACAAGCACGAAATCCTTGTCACAGCCGAACTGCTCCGCCTTGAACCATACGGCGCCGTCCTGCTCATATGTAAAGCCCTTTTCGGTCAGCAGCTCAACAACATGGCGGGCAGCGCCCGAATTATGGAGAGTGCTCTCCTTAAACCATGTGTCATATTTGATTTTATACTTGAGAAGATCACGCTCAAGCCCTGCGATGTTAAGCGGCAGAGCATAGTCAACAAGAGCCTTCTTGCGTTCCTCGTCGGATGTATGCATATATCTGTCGCCGTAAAGCTCGGCAAATTTTTCGGCGTGATCGATTATATCCTGACCGTGATAGGAGTCTTCGGGCATCTCGATATCCTCACCAAAGTGCTGACGGTAACGGATATCAAGCGACAGACCGAATTTTTCTATCTGGTTGCCGCCGTCGTTTATGTAGAATTCACGCTCGGTTCTGTAACCCGCCCATGAGAGAACCTCCGCAAGGCAGTCGCCCATAGCGCCGCCTCTGGCGTTGCCGACATGCATGGGACCCGTGGGGTTTGCGGACACGAACTCAACAAGCGCGCTCTTGCCTTTGAACATATCGGAGTGGCCGTACATCTCGCCCTTTTCTTCGACATCCTTAAGAATATCGGCGTAGTAGCTTTCGGACAGCGTGAAGTTGATAAAGCCCGAAACAGTCTCAACCTTGCCGAAATATGTACCGGACAAATCCGCTTCGTCAACAATAGCCTGTGCTATTTTTGGAGGAGCGCATCTGAACACTCTCGCGTGTGCCATTGCGGCGTTTGTGGAATAGTCGCCGTTTTTTCTGTCGGCGGGAATTTCAACCTTAAAATCGGCAATTTCCGCTTCGGGCAAAGTCCCCTTCGCCTGTGCTTTCTTTATTGCCGCTGTTACTATATCGCTTACCTGCTTTTCGGCAAGACTTACTATTTTGCTCATAGTTCGTATTCCTTTCAAGATTTATATAAAATCGGAGCTTATTTCGACGCCGATAATAAGGGGTCGGGGACCGGGGATCGGGGACCGGGGGAGCTAATGAAGACACTTTGTGTCTTGGATTATAAGCTTCGCCTTTTGCGAAGCAACTCCACTCTCCACACTCCACACTCCACTCTGTGAGTATTGACTATATTGTATCAAATTCTATTATAACCTTCCGTTCAGTTGAATACACTTCATTAAGGTACACATCATACACTGCTTCAAGTCTGCCGCCGTTCTCGTCGGCCGAGAATGATACTTTTTTGCCGTGAGTGCAAAGAGTCAGGTTTCCGTAGGGCGTGGCATACGGAGTTTCATGACGGGCATTTTCGGTTATGTGCATTTCCATGGGGCGTTTGCCTCGGCGTGAAATTGTAACGGTACTGCCGTTTCTGATGATAATATCGGTCGGAACAAGCTCGGCATTGTCAACATCAAGCTCATGATATGTTATAAGACAGCAGTCTCCGTCAAGCTCAACAAAGCCGTTGTACTTTGCCGTATCAAGCCCGTCCTCATCACCCGTTGTTATTTTCAGAACAGAATCGTATCTCATTTCACCACAACCACATTATCGGATAAAAGTTTTTTGCATATATATTTAATCATACCACATATAAAAAAGAAAATCAATTGAAATGTACAACAATCGATTCACCTGCTACATTACACCAAACTATCTTTTATTGTCATTAATTAACCTACACGAATATCGGGCGTATGATTTTGGATGCAGAATTCGTTTTTCTACCCCGAAGCTGTACTTTACGTACTGCGAGTGGGTAAAAAATGAATAGAAAATCTCTGATTTTCGGTCTGCGCCAAAAGCAAAGCCCGCAAGATTTTGGATGCAGAATCCGTCTTTTCTCGACCCGAAGCTGTACTTTGTGTACTGCGAGCGGTCGAAAAAGCGGATAGGAAATCCCCGATTTCCGGTCTGCGCCAAAAGCAAAGCCCCTCCAAAAAAAATAACGGTCTGAACGACCGTTATATTTTAGCATGCTATAAAATTGTTCAATCACTCGTCAGTGACAGTTTTAACTCATGCCTGAGTTTCGGGTGCTGCTGTGGTCTCTTCGTCCTTAACAATGCCGAGAGCCTTGAGTATAGCTGTAATAGCCGCGAAGAACTTCTGGATTATAAGGAGAATGCCATTTGCATCGGGATCATTCCATGCTACTGTGCTTGCTTTCATTTATTTCACCTCCGTTTAAAGATATTTTTTGCGTTATAATGCGATATCATAATAACACACCGCAAGCAAAATTACAACAACAATAAAATAACAATTCCAAAATTCAAGTGTTGTCAACATTTATGACACAATAAAGACACAATTCAAAATCCGTTAACATTTTGCCTTTTTTACGCAATGCTGATCTCCCACGCGTCATAGCCTTCAATGTTTTTCCAGCATTTGAAGGTCTTTGTTTCGGTGTCGATATAGGCAAAATAGAAGCAGTTCGGCTCGTCCAGATCCTCGTTGTTCTCCTTGTAGCCCTGACAGAGGAAGGACGTTATGCCGTTCTTTGTTTCGTAGCCCTCGCTGTGATGATGACCGTGAATTGTCATAAGAAAATCGCTTGTGCAGTCCGAAAAATCGTATGCGTGTGTCTTGCCCTCACTGTCGGTGAATACGCCGGAGGTTTTATCTTTTCTCGCCCTGAGCATATCGACGAATGACGCCTTTACATCGCTGTCGCCGATAAATGTCTCGGAGCCCGTAAACGTACTGCCGTCACGGCGGATAAGAGCATCATTGAAAAGATACGGATGTGCCAGAAGAACAATATCGTTGTCATCCACGGCCGAAAGAGCGGAAATTATGAACTCTGCCTGCTCGGACGTGATTTTGCCGTTATCGTAGGTCCAGGGGTAGCTCATGGGGTCAATTGTGAGATATGTCACATTAAACTCTTCGTCCGTTACGGTAAAGGCGTTCATATTGTCCGTGCCGACAGCGCCGTATGTCGAGAACCATTTGCTCATATCGGGCTCGGTAAGAAGCAGATGGCTGTCGTGATTGCCAGTTATCTCAATACGCTTTTCAGTCGGCAGATTGCGTGTTGCGTACTTATATTCGTTAAGATCGGTCGAGTTATAGAGAAGCGTTACGGTGTCGCCCAGATTTATGATTTTCGATATTTTGCTCCAGTCGACGGTGTCGTTTATGAAGTCGAAAACCTCGCTGTTGTATTTTACAAGTCCGTGCTGATCGCTTGACATGATGAACGGAATTTTGTTTTCGTCGCCGTCAACCTCTTCTATGAACTCGTTGTAATTGTCTATGATTACCTGCTGCCACGCCTCGTACTGCTGCGGTTTTTCGGTTTCAACGGGAACATCAATGCCGAAAATAGAGAGCAGGAAACTGATAAGAAGCATAATTTTTGTGATAAAACTCATACATTTTTCTCCTTGAAATTTCGCTTATTCTGTAACAAGTTTACAATCAATTTTGTGATATGTCAAGGGAAAAACGAGGTGAATTTAAGAAACGGGATTTTTCCGTATATGAAAATAGCTGTATAAATCGCGAGTGAAATAATG
>CAVFUV010000091.1:0-3531 GCA_963625735.1 bacterium | reverse complement strand
CGGAAATATTTTGTGAAAACTAACAGAAAAGCTACAAAAATATGAACAAACTGTAAATAATAAATCATCGCACAATCTTTGGCAAATTTGTGTATTGTACTTTATTTTGTAATATGGTATTATGAAACTGCAATCAGTAGACATAAGGAGGTGCTCACAATGGATGAAACCACCACAAGCAACGCAATAACAGGTGATCTTTCAATGTCAAAGCTCGAAAGCTTCTTCGAGAAAATTCTCAGCGCTCTCAAAAAGTTCTTCGCATGGCTCGGTATTCTTATCTTGCCCAACGAGCAGGAGAAAGAAGATTATTCCGCTTATACCAATGCTTAATCAGCTACAAAAAAAGAGGTGTTCTAAATGAAAATAGATTTTTCCTGGAGTCTTGACGACTGGAAGAAGGTTTTCGATGAGTTCTTAAAGCTCATTTCAAACTTCCTTGCGGCATTCGGCATCAAACTGTTCCCCGACAGCGGCGATTATGACGACAGCTGGGATATAGTTGAAACAACCACAAAGGTTGAAGCGACAACTGCCGAATAATCAATTTGATTATCCTTATATCATCAAAAGAGGTGAAATATAATGAACGACGCATTCCAGGCTTTCCTTCAGTTCCTTATTGACCTGTTCTCCGCACTTTCAAAGTTCTTGGGCTTTGACGCTGATTTCGGCGATATGTTCGGTGTAACAACCACAACAGAGGCGACTGCCGAAGACACAACAAACGCATAAGATTAGCACTTAACCAAATAATATTTCAGAGGTGAAAACAGATGTCAAGCACTTTCGATTTTGCTTCCCTTCTTCAGTTCCTTATGTCCCTTTTTGAGGCATTCAAGAAGCTTGCAGAAAAGCTCGGCTTCAGCTTCGGCGACGAAGAGACCACAAAGGCAGAAGAGACCACAGAGGCTCAGGCATAATTTAACATTAAGCTATTTCTTACAAGTGAAAAGCTTGTCAGACATAAGCTTTTCATTAGAAAAGACCGGCTCACGCCGGTCTTTTTCTTTGCGATAATTAAGGTTAAAGTTTAAATTGAATATTGCGAAGCCAATATAATCCAAGTCCGCAGGACTTCCTTAGCCACTGGCCACTGGATACTGGCCACCGGATACTTGCCACCGGACAACCGGATACCGGCCACTCTCTCATTGTTCCTTTCTGACTTGTCAGTTTTCGTATCCATTCGGATTCATCGTCTGCCACTTCCATGTATCTCTGCACGCATCGACAACATTGAGCTTAGCGGTCCAGCCGAGAACATTTTTCGCCTTGGATACATCCGCATACGAGGTGGCGACATCGCCGGCTCTGCGGGGAGCTATCACATACGGCACCTTGATGCCCGTAGCTTCTTCGAACGCATGCACAAGCTCAAGAACGCTTACGCCCTTGCCCGTGCCGAGATTGTAAATTTCGGTTCCGTTTATCTTTGACGCCCTGTCAAGTGCCGCAAGATGGCCTTTGGCAAGATCCACAACGTGGATGTAGTCACGAACGCCCGTGCCGTCGGGTGTCGGATAATCATTGCCGAAAATATTAAGGTGATCACGCTTGCCGACAGCAACCTGAGAAATATACGGCATAAGGTTGTTCGGGATGCCGTTCGGCGCTTCGCCGATAAGTCCGCTCTCGTGCGCGCCGATGGGGTTGAAATATCTTAAAAGAATAACACTCCATGACGGGTCGGACGCGGACAGATCCTTCAGTATTCTCTCGATAAATATCTTTGTTGTGCCGTACGGATTTGTCGCCGTGCCTGTTTTCATTGTCTCGACAAACGGCGCTTCGTTTTCTTCGCCGTAAACGGTTGCGGAGGAAGAGAAAACTATTTTCCTGACATTGTGCGCTCTCATTACCTTAAGCAGCGTTACAGTGCCGCCGATGTTATTCTCGTAATACTCAAGCGGCTTTACACAGCTCTCGCCCACCGCCTTAAGACCCGCGAAATGAATAACGGAGTCGATTCTGTAATCGTCAAACACCTTTGTCAGTGCTTCTTCGTCGCAGATGTCACACTCGACAAGCGGAAAATCCCTGCCTGTGATTTTGCGTACACGCTCCGCCGATTTGGGTGACGAATTGACGAAGTTGTCGACCACCACAATGTCTTTTCCGGCGTTAAGAAGCTCCACGCAAGTGTGTGAGCCGATGAAGCCGGCGCCCCCTGTGACAAGTATTGCCATAAAAATTCCTCCCGATGTAGCCTGAATTATAAAAAGCTAACGCGTAATATATATAAGCATGACAGACGGGGATGCAACCTCGCTGTGTCTGACAATTATGCCGTCCGCATATCCCGTGTGCTCGACATAGGCGTTTATGCTGCCGTCTTCAAACAGCTCCGTCGCCGTCAGAGTCAGATCTCCCTCGTCCGAAAATTTTATTTCCGCACTGTCTGAACCGCTGTCATAAGCGGCCTTTAGTGCTTTTGTTATTATGGCGGCATTGTTGTCGCCGTCGCAGATAAGATCGTTTTTGTAGTAATAGTTGCTCTGCTTTGACTTGCACACCGTGCCCGTCGGCAGTGTAAAATCGGAATGAGTATCCTCAATTTCTTCGGTCGTAACATTAAACCAGATATGCACCGCGTTTCCGTTCGGGTCGCCTGCGGTGTCGTCCCACGTGGGGTCAATATGATACCATCTGCCGTCTATCTCGGCACACAGCCACATATGCGTGTCGCTCCCGTTTTTTGTCGTCGCGGTGCCCGTTACGACACCGGAGGAAACAGAGCATATATCAAACAGAAGCTTTAATGCCATTGAATATCCCGTGCACATGCTTTTGCCGTTTATAAGGGCGCTGTAAGCGTCGGACTGTGTCAGGGCTGAATCATATGAACAAAACCCAAGCAGTGTGTCGTGCAGATAAAGCTCACGGTTATATTCGTTGCCCGTGCCTTTGGTTTCGGCGACCATGGATTTTGCCTTTGTTATAAGCGTGTCCGTGTATTCCTCGCATGTCGATTTTGTGTGGGCGTATACGGGGCAGATGTATCGGCCAGAGCCGTATGTGATTATCGTATATGTGTTCGACAGGCACAGCACATGCGGATTGTCGTATTTCAGATAAGTGAAAACCTTCTGAACGGAGTCATCATCAAGCCCGGATGGAATTGCCACATATTTGGGGTGCGAAAATACCATATTGTAAAAATGGCGGTAAAAAAGCTGTTCGTCGGAATTTAACGTGCCGTAAAGAAGCCTTGTTATAACATAGTCGACAAACGACGGTTCGGCAAATCCCGCATCCGCTATCGGGTTTATCGTGTCATTCGGCGTGCCGCTCGGGGTAGTATTCGCCCCACAGGCACACAGAACAGACACAACGGTTATTATCAATGACAGAAGCACTGCCTTTGTTCTCATTTTTTTATACCCCTGAGATTGGAAGAAAAAATCAAAAAATGTAGAATGTAGAATGTAATACACAATGCAGAATGTAGAATGCAGAATGCAGAATGAAGGAAAACGCTAAAGCGTTTTGGATTATGTAGCTGACGCAAGCGGTGAACGTAAAGTAAAA
>CAVFUV010000090.1:0-7951 GCA_963625735.1 bacterium | reverse complement strand
GGTCGGGGACCGGGGACCGGGGGCCGGGGATGGCTAAGGAAGGCACAAGGTGCCTTGAATTGTAAAGCTACGCAAATTTGAAAATTTACTTCTATCGTATGCACTTATCTATCGCATTAGCTTATAAATCCAAGTCCGCAGGACTTCCGACATTATGCATTCTGCATTCTACATTCTACATTAATGCAAAACACGGAGTCTTCCGAAATTGCCAACTGTTAATTTTTCTTTGTCGCACCTGATTGTTAATCTTTTTTAAAAATATTTTTCTTGAAATTATCCCGCAAATATGATAATATTCTTTTATACTATGTTCTAAGCAGACAATTTAGGCTTGTGAACTCAATTTTTCAGCCGAAAAACTTATTTCCTGTTCACTTTATGCCGATTTTCTATTATAAACGGAGGGTAAATGTATGGCTTTTGAAATGTCAACGGATTACGATGTAGTTACTCAGATTAAGGTTGTCGGAGTCGGCGGAGGTGGCGGAAACGCCATTAACCGCATGGTTGAATCAAATGTTCAGGGTGTTGAATTTATTGCCGTCAACACCGATAAGCAGGTTCTTCTTTCATCCAAGGCAACCACAAAAATTCAGATAGGCGATAAGGTTACACAGGGTCAGGGCGCAGGCTCTAAGCCCGAAGTAGGCAAAAAGGCAGCCGAAGAGAGCATGGAAGCTCTCAATGAAGTTCTCGCCGGCACCGATATGGTGTTCATTACAGCCGGTATGGGCGGCGGCACAGGTACAGGCGCGGCTCCCGTTATCGCGCAGCTTGCAAAAGACAAGGGCATTCTTACCGTAGGTATCGTTACAAAGCCCTTTAATTTCGAAGGCAAACGCAGAATGCAGCAGGCGGAAGCAGGCATCGCAGAGCTTGCGCAGCATGTTGACAGCCTTATAATAATCCCCAATGAGCGTCTTAAGCTCGTATCCGATCAGAAAATCACATTCCTCAATGCGTTCTCAATCGCCGATGATGTTCTTCGTCAGGGCGTAAAGAGCATTTCGGAGCTTATAGTTGTTCCCGGTGTTATCAACCTTGACTTCGCCGATGTTACATCCGTTATGAAGGATGCAGGTCACGCTCACATGGGCGTCGGCAGAGCTAAGGGTAAAGACAAGGCCGAGGCAGCCGCTCTCGCGGCTATCACAAGTCCGCTTCTCGAGACCACAATTCAGGGCGCTACCGGTGTTATCATTCTTATCTCCGGTTCAAACGATATGACTCTTGACGATGTTGACGTTGCCGCAACAAAGATTGAGCAGGTTGCGGACGATGACGCAAACATTATCTTCGGTGCGACGGTTGACGCTTCTCTTGATGATGAGATGGTTGTTACCGTTATCGCGACAGGCTTCGGTGCCGACAATGACGCTAAGGCCGCTCCCGCGGCAGAACCCAAGAAGGCGGCTGTTGAAACACCTCAGGCCGCTCCCAAAAACAACGATGTTGACGATGACGTAATTGACATCTTCAATATGTTCAGAAACAAATAATCAAAACCGTATAATCGAAAAACAGGGGTGAGGCGTTGTCGTTTCGCCCGTGTTTGTATGAATTTTCGTGCGTGAAAGGAATAAACAATGGCAGACGGTAAAAAGATGGTTGAAGCCATAACTTCAATGGAAGAAGATTTTGCCAAGTGGTATACCGATGTATGCAAAAAGGCTGATCTTGTCGACTACTCAAGCGTAAAGGGCTGTATGGTAATTCGCCCCTACGGCTACGCTATATGGGAGCTTATTCAGAAACAGATGGACGAGCGTTTTAAGGCACTCGGCCACGAAAATGTTTATATGCCCCTGTTTATCCCCGAATCGCTTCTTCAGAAAGAAAAGGATCACGTTGAAGGCTTCGCTCCCGAGGTTGCATGGGTAACCTACGGCGGCAGTGAGCCTTTGCAGGAGCGTCTTTGCGTCCGTCCCACATCCGAAACGCTTTTCTGTGAGCATTACGCAAATGTCGTTCACTCATACCGTGATCTTCCCAAACTCTATAATCAGTGGTGCA
This sequence comes from bacterium, assembly GCA_963625735.1. Classification (GTDB taxonomy): domain Bacteria; phylum Bacillota; class Clostridia; order Oscillospirales; family Acutalibacteraceae; genus RUG806. The sequence continues at coordinate 5,935 of CAVFUV010000090.1, read as the reverse complement.
GTGTTGTAAGATGGGAAAAGACAACCCGTCCCTTCCTTCGTACCCGTGAATTCCTCTGGCAGGAGGGTCATACCGTTCACGCAACGGCCCGGGAGGCCATAGAAGAAACCGAGCGCATGCTTAACGTTTACGCCGATTTCTGCCGTGACGTTCTCAATATGCCCGTTATAAAGGGCAAAAAGACCGAAAGCGACAAGTTTGCAGGTGCTGTCGCGACATACGCCATCGAAGCACTCATGCATGACGGCAAGGCACTTCAGGCGGGCACATCGCACTATTTCGGTGACGGCTTTGCCCGTGCGTTCAACATGACATTCACGGATAAAGACAACAAGTTAAGCTATATGCACCAGACTTCATGGGGCACAACAACACGCCTTATAGGTGCGATTATAATGTCCCATGGCGACAACGACGGTCTTGTTCTTCCGCCTAAGGTCGCTCCCATTCAGGTAGTTGTCCTTCCTATCGCCGCACATAAGCCCGGCGTTACCGAGAAGGCACTCGAAGTTGCAGACAAGCTGAAAGCAAAGTTCAGAGTAAAGTGCGACACATCCGACAATTCCGCAGGCTGGAAGTTCGCGGAGTATGAGATGAAGGGTGTTCCGCTTCGCCTTGAGCTTGGCCCCAAAGACATAGAAAAGAACGCATGCGTGCTTGTACGCCGTGACAATCGCCGGAAGTATGTTGTTTCACTCGATTCACTCGAGACCGAGATAGAAAACCTTCTGAACGAAATCGGACAGGCACTTTATGACAAAGCGGCACAGAACATCGAAAACAGAACATATCGCTGCACAACGATCGATGAAATAAAACAGTCCCTCAAGGAGCATGGCGACGGCTTCGTCAAGGCCATGTGGTGCGGAAGCGAGGAGTGTGAAGACAAGGTAAAAGAGCTTACCGGTGTCGGCTCACGCTGCATTCCGTTTGACCAGGAGGAGCTGTCGGACAAATGTGTCTGCTGCGGTAAAAAGGCATGGAAAATGGTTGTCTGGGGTAATGCTTATTAATTTACGCAAACCCGTTTCATATTTAAACTGCAAAAAAACGGAGAGCCGTCGGTGGACCTTACAACGCCGGCGGTTCTTCGTTTTTAAATCAAATCCGCAATATCAATATCGTGAATTTTCAAAATAACCGTATGGCCGATTGTTCTTATCGCTATACGGTATCTTTTTTTTCTGTTTTAAATCCGTAAATCAATTGACGGGCAGTGCTTTTAGTGATATATTTAGCATATATGAATAAATTGTGACTGTTAACAACAAATCACAAACGGAGATGGAAACAATGAGAAAAATCGGCATAAATATAAGGCCGAACATAACCTACGGTGTCGACCCGTTTTTTGACTGCATTGCCAATACGGGATTTGACAATTTCTTTACATACGGCAATCTTCCGGATTTTATATCGCATCTTGCCAAAATGGCAGACGAAAAGGGTATGTGCTATGAGGCTCTTCACGCACCCATGGACGGCATAAACGATCTGTGGCTGCCGGGTGATAACGGTGAACATACGGTAGCCCTTCTTGAACAGAGCGTTGACCTTGCCGATCAAAACGGTATAAAGAAAATCATCATGCACGTGAGCTCCAAAGAAAACTGCCCGCATGTTACCGATATCGGACTTCTTCGGTTTGACAGAATCGTAAACTACGCCGCAAACAAGAATATTGTTATTGCCATCGAAAATCAGCGTAAGCTCGGCAATATCGCCACAATTCTCGAAATCTACGGCAAAGACTCAAATGTCGCATTCTGCTGGGATGTCGGTCACGAAAAGTGCTTTGCCTACGGGCGAGAGTATATGCCGCTCTTCGGTGACAGATGTGTGCTTACCCACATTCACGACAACGGCTGTCAGTATAACGTTGATGAGCATCTTCTGCCCTTTGACGGTTCAATTGATTTTCGCCGTACAGCCGAAATTCTGCATAACTCGGACTATAAAGGCACTCTTATGCTTGAAATCGACCTGCCGCACGAGGGCAGTGACAAATACGCAAACCTCACAATGGAGCAGTTTGTTTCAAAGGCATACGCCGCGATAAACAGACTCAGAATTATATCGGAGTATTGATATGACAAAATATGACCTTATTTCCCTCGGTGAAATAATGCTGCGTTTTGACCCCGGTGACAGCCGTGTCCGCACTGCGAGAAGCTTCAACGTATGGGAGGGCGGCGGCGAATATAATGTCGCCCGTGCTCTGTCGTCATGCTTCGGACTTAACACAGCCGTTATAACCGCTTTTGCCGATAATGACATAGGCCGCCTTGCCGAAAATCTCATAAGAACAGGCGGCGTTGATACTTCTCTCATAAAATGGATGCCCTATGACGGCATTGGCAGCAGTGTCCGAAACGGGCTTAACTTTGTCGAGAGAGGCTTCGGTCTCAGAGGCTCAAAGGGCACTTCAGACCGCGGCAACACGGCGATAAGCAAATTAAAGCCGACCGATATTGATTTTGATTATATTTTCGGCACACTCGGCACACGGTATTTTCATACAGGCGGCATATATGCGGCACTGTCCGACGCTGCACCCGAAACGGCTCTGGCGGCAGTCAGGGCGGCGAAAAAATATAATGCTACCGTGTCGTTTGACATGAATTACCGTCCGTCACTCTGGGCGGCACTTGAAGATACCGATAAGGAAATAGAGTATCTGCGCCGTATTGCAGGCAGCGTTGATATTCTCTTTGCAGGTGACAATGATCTTACAATAAGGCTCGGTGTCGAAAAACCGAACTGTGACGCGGGCTCGGATGAATTTATTACCCGTCTTTGCGACAATACAATCAAAAAATATCCGAACATAAAATATATCGCAATGACAAAACGCTGGGTTATATCGGCCTCGAAAAACGACTGGACCGCCGTTTTGTATCACGACGGCAAAATAATTCACGGCAGAAAATTCGAGAACATTGACGTGCTCGACAGAATAGGCAGCGGCGATGCGTTCGCGTCCGGCGTTATATACGGACTTATGAAATATGACAATCTGCAAAAGACACTTGACTGCGGAATTATTCACGGCACTCTGGCGATGACCACACCGGGTGACGTGTCAATGGCGACACTCGGCGATATCGAATCGCTTCTCGGCGGCGCGGATTCCGCTGTTATCAGATAAAAAAGGAGGAATGCCCAAAATGAAAATGACATTCAGATGGTACGGACTTGACGACAGCATAACGCTTAACGAAATCCGTCAGATTCCGGGGATGACCGGTGTTGTAACGGCTGTTTACGACACGCCCGTCGGCTCTGTATGGAGCAACGAAAGTCTGTCCGGAATAAAAAAAGCGTGTGACGACGCGGGACTCGAAACCGAGGTTATCGAGTCTGTTCCGGTGCATGAAGACATAAAGCTCGGCAAAAGCACAAGAGACAGATATATCGAAGCGTACTGCGAAAACATCCGCAGACTTCAGACTATCGGCGTAAAATGCATTTGCTATAACTTTATGCCGGTGTTCGACTGGCTCAGAACAAATCTTCACACCCCCGCGCCCGACGGCTCAAACTCCCTTTCATATAACCATGAGGAAATTATGAGCCTTGACCCCAAGCACCTCTCTCTTCCGGGGTGGGACGAGAGCTATACACCCGAAGAGCTTCAGGGACTTCTTAAAAGCTATGAAGACATGACGCACGAGCAGTTATTTGATAATCTTGTGTATTTTCTTGAGGCCGTAATTCCCGTGTGCAGGGAGACCGGCATTTCAATGGCAATTCATCCGGATGATCCGCCGTGGGACTGCTTTGGTCTGCCGAGAATTATTTCATGTGCAGAGGACTATGACAGACTGTTCAGGGCGATACCCGACAACGAAAACGGTATTACGTTCTGCACGGGTTCACTCGGTGCGGGCAGACAGAATGACCTCATAAAAATGGCGTATGAATATTCGCGGATGGGTAAAATTCACTTTGCCCACATCAGAAACATAAAGTATTCAAACGAGCTTGACTTCCGTGAGGTCGGTCACAAAACGGAGTGCGGCAGTCTTGATATTTACGGCATTGTCAAGGCTCTTGTAAAGGGCGGATTTAATGAGTATGTTCGCCCCGATCACGGCAGAAACATATGGGGCGAGAGCGGCAAACCCGGCTACGGACTGTTTGACAGAGCACTCGGGGCATGCTACTTAAACGGACTTTTTGAAGCAATAGAAAAAGGAGAAATGTAAAATGGAACTTCCATTCAAGGTTGATTTATCTGACAAGGTCGCTGTGCTTACGGGTGCGGGCGGCGTGCTTATAAGTGAATTTTCAAAGGCGCTGGCATCGGCGGGCGCAAAGGTCGCATTGCTTGACATTGACTTAAAAGCCGCCGAGGCTGTTGCTGCCGATATCGGCGAAAACGCAATAGCGATAGAAACAAACGCTCTTTCAAAAGAGTCGCTTCAGAATGCCAAAAAAATTATCAACGAGAAATTCGGCAGAGTTAATATGCTTGTAAACGGTGCGGGCGGCAACAACGCCAAGGCGACAACCGACAACGAGTATATGACCGATGACATAGCCAAAGAAACAAAGACGTTTTTCGACCTCGACGAGAGCGGACTTAAATTTGTGTTTGATCTCAATATTATTTCCGCGTTTCTTACCACACAGGTATTTGCGGAGGATATGATAAACGGCGGCGGCAATATAATAAATCTGTCGTCAATGAACGCTTACCGTCCGCTTACGAAAATCCCGGCATACTCTGCGGCAAAAGCCGGTATATCAAACTTTACCCAGTGGCTCGCCGTTCACTTTGCGCCGATGAATATTCGCTGCAACGCCATTGCTCCCGGATTTTTCGTCGGCAAGCAGAACAGAGATCTGCTCTTTAACAAAGACGGCACGCCCACACCCAGAACACACAAGATTCTGGCAGGCACGCCCATGAACCGCTTCGGTGAAGTAAAGGAGCTTATCGGTACACTGCTGTTTTTGGCGGACGACAATTCCTCGGGATTTATAACGGGCACGGTTATTCCGGTTGACGGCGGATTTAATGCGTACTCGGGAGTATGAGCAATGAGCAATTAGCAATGTGCAATGAATCAGGGGCCGGGATTCAGGGGTCGGGGACCGGGGAAGCTTCGCAAGAGGCGGAGCTTATAATCCAAGACACGAAGTGTCTTCCGACATTGTTAATTGTTAATTCTTAATTGTTAATTATTTTTTAGAAGGAAAGTTTTATGTCAGCAATAGATATAATAAAAAAATACAGAATTGTCCCTGTTGTGGTTTTTAATTCACTGGACGAGGTTCGTCCGACGCTGGGGGCGATGTGCGAAGGCGGTCTGCCGATAGCCGAGATAACATTCAGAACGGCATGTGCGGAAGAGGCGATAAAAATTGCCGTAAACGAATTTCCGCAGATGCTTACGGGTGCGGGTACGGTTATAAACACTGAGCAGGCTCAGGCGGCGTTCGAAGCCGGGGCGAAGTTTATTGTGTCGCCCGGTTTTTCGGAGAGTGTCGCGGATTTCTGCAAAGAAAAAGGCCTGCCGTATTTCGGCGGCTGTGTTACTCCGACCGAGATTATGACGGCAATTGAGCATGACTGCACTGTAATAAAGTTTTTCCCGTGTTCAAACTACGGCGGAATAAAAACGATGAAGGCTCTCTCTGCGGCGTTCCCCGGTGTTACGTTTATGCCTACGGGCGGCGTGAACGAAGACAACATTTCCGAGCTGCTCTCATGGGACAAAATTACGGCTGTCGGCGGCAGCTGGATGGTCAAGGGCACGGCGGAGGAGATTAAAGAGAAGTGCGAAAAGGCGGTTAAACTCTCCGTTTGTTAATTGTTTGGCAGCTTGCTTGAGTGTGGAGTGTGGAGTGTGGAGTGTGGAGTGTGGAGTGTGGTGGACCTGTATAATAAAAGTGTACATTTGAAGTTCGTAATGATATAATGCAAATA
>CAVFUV010000089.1:0-7957 GCA_963625735.1 bacterium | reverse complement strand
TTTTGAGTCAAATAGAATATTTTTCGCGAAAAACGGGATAATACATGGGACAAACTGGACAACCTATGGGGCAAACGGGACAACTTTTGGGACAATCTATGCAACCTATGGGACAAGTATGTAATACTTGCTTAATTCACAGCATCGCTATTTGTCATACCTGTTTTATCTTACTCTGCGATATGCTCGTTGTCTGCCGTATAGTGTGGTGTATTCACGTTGATCTCCCATATCTTTTTCCCACCCCTCGATTTTCTTCAGAATCGCCGTTATTTCGAAGGAGTCGGCTTTTCTCATCTCCGCCGCATTTCTTCCGAAGCACTCGCACCATATCTCTATGTTGCTCACCGTTCTTCGCTTGTTCTTGCCCTTGTGCCTGTTGAAATCATACTCGCTGTCGGTGAGGAAGTTTCGTCTTTCGGCAAGCGTCATGCTGTCCCATTCATCGGGGAGGAGAGTTTCGAGATATCTGCGAACAAGTCCTTCACGATCATCCGACTCCAGTGCCTTTGTCTGCTCCCTCTGCGCGGCGGTCGCTTCGTCGCCCGTAAGATAAAGAACCTCGCCTTTTCTGTAAATCATAAGGGCCTCCGCCCATATCTGACTGACTGTGGGAGTATCAATTTCCCACGGTTCTTTTTTGCCCTTTCCGTTTATGCGAACGGGCCAGAAGCGGCGGTTACCCGTAATGTCACGAAGAAAGCCCTCTTCGGCGTTTGTAGAACCCACAATTATGCTCTGTCTCGGGTGGCTTTCGACATTCACGCCGTATGACGCTCTGTATTTGTCGTCACAGCGTGTGATGAATGACTTTACAACCTCAACATCCGTCTTTTTCATGCCGTTAAGCTCCGACAGCTCCAGAATCCAGTAGCCCTGAAGTTTCTCCGCACCGGCTTTATCCTTCATATCCGTAACGGTCAGGGAGTCCGAAAACCAGTCCCCGGCAAGACGGGAGAAAAACGTGCTTTTGCCTATCCCCTGAGGGCCGTTCAGAATAAGCACGCTGTCAAACTTTTTGCCCGGCTCAAAAATTCTGGCAACGGCGGCGGCAAGCGTCTTGCGTGTGACGGTTCTTGTGTATGCGCAGTCCTCCGCCCCGAAATAATCTATAAGAAGCGTCTCGACCCTTTTTACGCCGTCCCACTCCGGGAGAGAACAAAGATACTCACGCACCGGGTGATATGCCCTTTCGGACGCGACGGCCAGGAGCGCGTCACGTGTCTTGTTGGGGGAATAAAAGCCGTATTTGTTCGACAGATAGACTTTAAGCGAAGCGCTGTCGGAGTCGCTCCAGCCGGGTTTAATCTGTTTCCACGGCAGTGCGCCCCTCGCTTCAATCGAGTCACGGTGCAGGTTGTAGGCTATGTTTTTAAGCCCTTTGTCGGAGCGGATGACAAGCACAATATTGTCAAGCGTTTCTTTTATGCCGCCGTTACTGTTAAAGGCGATGGCGTCCGTTTCATCCGTCGGGGCATTTTCCGTTTTCCCCGTGTCGGAATCAGCCGCCTTTGACACGGCGGGGGAGTCGGTCTGCACGGTACTTTTAAGATCCTGTGTCAGCTGTCTTTTTACACGCTCGTCTTCGCATATGAACAGACACATATTGTCAAATGATTTCTTTTTGTCCTCATCCCCGAACAGATGAATACGCACAATGTCAAAGGCGTTGAGAAGCCTGCCGTAGGCGGGGTCGGTCGCGTGATGACTGTAAGCGAACCTGTCATCATATATAACCACACCGGCGGTTGAATCGGCGGGGATATAATCGTATCGCCCCGTGTGAGCGGAAGGGGAGTAGACAGTCGGCAGAAACGTCTCTATCGCTTCTCTTATGGGGTACGCGCGGCAGAATGTGCCGACAATGCCGTCTTTTTTCGCAGGGTCGGTCATAGTGCGTTTCTCGGAAGTCACCGAGGCTGTCTCATGTTTTGACGCGGGCAGAGCGGTACACTGTGTCCAATCGGGGTGAACGGCCAGATAGCGGTCGGGGTCGAGCCATTCGCCGTCAACTTTTCTGAAAATAAATTCACCGTCGGACGAGGCGGAAGGGCGGTACATAAGCTGAGCCGGACGGAATGAACACTCGTCAAACTGTTCTATGCCCCAGTCGGCGGCAAAATATCTGCTGATTGCAATAAATTCATCCGAGCTTACATCCCTTGAAAGCGGCACTATGATGCGGACTCTCGGTGCGTCGGGCGTGTGGCTGTGTGTTGTGTAAAGAGCGGCGGCGTAACAGCAGTTTGCGGTAAATCGCTTAATAAAGCCCTTTTCGGCATTGTCGGCATCAAGGGTCAGCATGGAGCGAAAACGCACATTTTCGGCACGCCTTTTGTTCCCGTTAAGATAACCGCCGACAAAACCGCCCTGGTCCTTCGCCCTGTCACGCTCCTCTTTTGAAAAATTCCTGTACTGTTCAACCGTTTCCTGTGTGCGAACGGGTTTTCTGAGCCACTCGCAGAGCCCGTCAAAGCCGGTTCTTTTGTTTGACCACTCAGTGGCGTAACAGCTCTTTCCGAAGGCTAAAGTCAGTTCTCGCATAATGTTCTCCTGATTTCTTATATTGAATTACAAGCTTGCGAGAATATTATATTACGAACCGGAATCCGATTTCGCCCCGAAAAAGGCTGTTTTTGAAAATTTGCAAATGGAAAGGGACCGGGGCCGGGGACCGGGGACCGGGGGCTTCGCAAGAGGTGAGCTTATTATACAATCAGCAGTTAGCAATGGAAAAGGGGCCGGGGACCGGGGGCCGGGGGCCGGGGAAAATAAGGAAGTCCTGCGGACTTGAATTATATAGCTTCGCTTCTGCTGAGAGTGGAGTGTGGAGAGTGGAGAGTGTAGAGTGTAGTGTGGAGTTAGGTGGAGTTTTGTTTTTTTATCGGAATTAAGACTGCATTCCTGTTTAATAAAAAAATCCCATCCGACATAATCGAGTGGGTTTTTTTTATAATCTTATCTATTGCGAAGCTTTATAATTCAAGATACGGAGTGTTTTCCCCGGCCCCGGCCCCTGACCCCCCGGCTCCCGGCCCCTTATCGCTGTTAATTGCCAATTGTCCCGAGCCACTCCACGTACATCTTCATCCACTCCTTTGCAAGCTTTGTGTTTTCCGCCGTGCCGAGGCCGTGGTCGCCGTAGGGGAATATGTGCAGGGCGAAGGGGATTTTCTTCTGAGCCAGAGCGTCGGCAAGGGTCAGAGAACAGCGGACGTTTACGGCGTTGTCGGCGGCAGTGTGCCATATAAAGAACGGCGGCGTGTCGTCTTTTACAAGATTTTCACTTGTAAGCTCCGCGGCAAGCTCGTCATTTTCATAGTCGCCGAGTAGATTTTTTCTTGTATCATAGTGTGTGATATTTCTGTCAAGGGACGCAACCGCATAGCACGGGCAGACGCTGTCGGGGCGTGAAGAAATTTTATCAATCTCGTCCCCGTCTGCAACTCCGTAATCAAAGCGAAGCCCTGACATACAGGCAAGATGACCGCCTGCCGAAAAGCCCATAACGCCGATTCTGTCCGGATTTATTCCGAACTTCTCCGCGTTATAACGGACAAAACGCACGGCTCTTTTTGCGTCAAGCTCCATGCAGGGGTGGTGATAAGGCGCCACACGGTAGGTCAGATAAAACGCATGAATATTGTTCTTATTCAGAAATTCGCATATTTCAACGCCCTCATTCTGAATGCTCACAAACGCATAGGCACCGCCCGGAATGACAATCACACACGGGGCGTTTTTGTCTTCAACGGGGTATTCGGTCAGAAAAGGCTCTTTCCAGTCAATTGTCCCGTCAAAAAACGGCACTTTTCCGTGTTCCCAAAGATTATATGTCCTGTTCATAATTCCTCTCCTAAAAATAAAGCGCAAGGCACTTACGAAAATAAGCACTTTGCGCGTTTATATCATATATGACTGATTATTTCATCATGCCGGCGACTTCAGCCGCGAAATCGTCTTCTCTCTTCTGAAGGCCTTCGCCCTTGGCATAGCGATAGAAAGCCTTAACCTTAATGTCCGCACCGAGCTTCTTCGCAACGGACGCAACATAGCCCTTAACGTCATACTCGGAATCCTTAACGAACTCCTGATCGAGAAGGCAGACTTCTTTGTAATACTTGCCGAGCTTGCCGACAACGATCTTGTCGAGAACCGCCGCGGGCTTTGCCGCCATCTTGGGATCTTCCTTCATCTGAGCGAGGTTGATCTCTTTCTCATGCTCGATAACATCCGCGGGAACGGAAGCCTCTTCAAGATAGAGCGGGCTCATAGCCGCAACCTGCATCGCGACATCCTTGCCCATGAGCTTGAACTCGTCTTTAGCGGCTGTCGCGTCGTCTGTGTCGAATACTACCATAACGCCGACTGAACCGCCTGCGTGAATGTATGTGGCTACAACGCCTTCAACTCTCTCGAAACGGCGAATCTTCATGTTTTCACCGATTGAAAGTACTGCTTCCTGGAAAGCCTCGGCAACTGTCTCATTGCCGCCGTCAAACTTTGAAGCCTTAAGAGCCTCAACATCTGCGGGATTCTCGGAAACGATAGTCTTAGCTACGCCGAGAACAAGGTTCTTGAACTTTTCGTTCTTTGCGACGAAGTCTGTTTCGGAGTTTACTTCAACAAGAACGCCGACCTTCTTTGCCTCGTCATAATAAGAGAGAACAACACCCTCTGCGGCAATTCTGCTTGCCTTTTTGGTGGCTGCTGCAAGTCCTCTTTCACGGAGAACGTCAATAGCCTTATCCATATCGCCATCGGCCTCTACGAGAGCCTTTTTGCATTCCATCATACCTGCGCCGGTCTTCTCACGAAGAGCCTGAACGTCTTTAGCTGTAAAAGCTGCCATAATTTTATCCTCCTGTTTCAGATAGTGTTTAGATTACTCGGCAAACTCTGCCTTTTCCTCTGCGGAAGCTTCCTCTTCGGCTGCGGCTTCTGCTTCGCCCTGTCTGCCTTCGATTACGGCGTCTGCCATAGCGCCTGCTATAAGCTTAACGGCACGGATAGCGTCGTCGTTGCCGGGGATAACATAATCAATCTCGTCGGGATCGCAGTTTGTGTCAACGATAGCAACGATCGGAATATTAAGCTTCTTTGCTTCGAGAACGGCAATTCTCTCTTTGCGGGGGTCAACGATGAACATAGCCGCGGGCATCTTCTTCATGTTGACAATACCGCCCATGAACTTCTCGAGCTTCTCTCTCTCGAGCTTGAGCTTGATAACTTCCTTCTTGGGAAGCATATCGAATGTGCCGTCTTCTTCCATCTTCTTGAGCTGTTCAAGTCTTTTGATTCTGCGCTTGATTGTAACGAAGTTGGTGAGCATACCGCCGAGCCAACGAGCGTTAACATAGGGCATACCGCAGCGCTCTGCTTCTTCTTTGATTGAGTCCGCAGCCTGCTTCTTTGTGCCTACGAAGAAAATCTCGCCGCCGTTTGCGGAAATCTCGCGAACGAACATATAAGCTTCTTCGAGCTTCTTAACGGTCTTCTGAAGGTCGATGATGTAAATACCGTTGCGCTCCGTGTAGATATAGGGAGCCATTTTGGGATTCCATCTTCTGGTCTGGTGACCGAAGTGTACGCCTGCTTCAAGCAGCTGTTTCATTGATACTACTGACATTTGTTTGTCCTCCTTTAAGTTAAACCTCCGCAGACGTCTTTTTGTTTACGGACACACCGCGTATCGGACGGCATGCACACCGAAAACAATCTGTCTGCGTGCGTTTTGCCTGACAATTATATCACAATAAAAATCGCATTTCAAGTACTATTTTCCTCAAAATGCGACTTTCATTACAAATTTATTGACAGTATGAATGTACTGCGGAGCGTGGAGCTGAGAGAGTGGAGTGTGGAGAGTGGAGTGTGGAGTCAGCTCCGCAAAAGGCGAAGCTAAATAATCCAAGTCCGTAGGACTTCCTCAGTCTCCGGCCCCTGACCCCCGGCCCCTTTCACTGCTCCTTGCTAACTTTTATACATTTTCTTTCCCGTACTTCTTAACCATAATCATCTTCATAACAAACAGGAAGGCGAGTGTAAGCACAATGCCCAAGGGCAGAACGATATATGCCTTCTGAACAAAGCCTGAGATTATGTACATTATAAATGAAATTCCCGCAACAGACAAAGCATAGGGCAGCTGAGTCGAAACGTGATTCAGATGGTTGCACTGACCGCCGGCGGAAGACATGATTGTCGTATCCGAAATGGGTGAGCAGTGGTCGCCGCATACGGAACCCGCAAGGCATGCGGACATACCGATTGTCTGAATTGCGCCGTCCGGGAAAATAGCTATAACTATCGGAATAAGAATACCGAATGTACCCCATGATGTGCCGGTAGCGAACGAGATAACGCACGCTACAAGGAATATGATTGCGGGCAGGAAGTTCTGAAGGTTGCCCGCAACGCTTGTCATAACGTCCGCAACAAAGGGCTTTGCGCCGAGTACGGTTGTCATGTTCTTAAGGGATGTCGCGAATGTGAGAATAAGTATGGCGGGAACCATGGCGATAAAGCCCTTGGGAATGCAGTCCATAGCCTCTTTGAATGTGACAAGCTTTCTTGCGCAGAGATATACTATTGTAAATACAAGAGCGATAATGCTGCCCCACGGAAGACCGACGGACGCATCGGTGTTCGAGAAAGCGTCAACAAAATTATAGCCGTCGAAGATGCCGCCGACATACACAAGAGCGAATACGCATACGGCGATAAGAACGATAATGGGCAGAACAAGGTCGATAACCTTGCCGTTAGAAGAGGGGTTATTCTCTTCAACCTCGGCTTTTTCGCCGCAGGTGTAAAGGTCGCCCTTTGTCTTGGCGTTAACTTCATGCAGTCTCATCGGACCGTAGTCAAAGTGCATGAGTGTGATGCCTATAATAAACACGAATGAAAGAAGCGAATAGAAGTTAAAGGGAATGGCCTTTATGAAAAGCTCAATGCCCTTGCCGTCCTCGGCATACGATGATACAGCCGCCGCCCATGAAGAAATGGGAGCAATCATGCATACGGGTGCCGCCGTGGCATCGATAAGATATGAAAGCTTGGAACGGGAAATGTTATGCCCGTCTGTAACGGGACGCATAACCGAGCCGACCGTAAGGCAGTTGAAGTAGTCATCGATGAAAATAAGAACACCGAGAGTGAATGTTGCGAGCATAGCGCCGGAGCGTGTCTTTATGTGCTTCTGTGCCCACTTGCCGAACGCCGCCGAGCCGCCCGCCTTGTTTACCAGAGCGACGATAACGCCCAGCACAACAAGGAAGATGAATATACCGGCTGTGCCTTTGACGGCTTCAATAAGTCCGTCATTTACAAGCACGTCCATGGTCTTTGTAAACTTGAAGTCCGCGCCGAGGATTGAACCCGCCAGAATACCGATGAACAGAGAGGAGTAAACCTCTTTTGTAATAAGCGCAAGTCCGATGGCGATAATGGGAGGCACAAGAGCCCAGAAAGAAGCTCTTACAACGCCTTCGCCGCCGCAGGTCTCGCAGGCGATTTCGTCAACAATACCGGTGCCGTCGCAGTCTGTGCAGCCGACGGTTGAGAGCGAGCCGCCGGAAATTTTTGCGTAGGTCAATACGGCTACGATAACCACACAGGCGATCGCAAGGATGATTTTTTTCGTTTTTGTCACAATAACTCCTCCTAAAGGCAGTATAAAAATTTGGGGCTTTTACGGAATAATGCTGCTGCAAATTAGCAGTTAACACTTGGGAAGTGGTCGGTATCCGGTGGCCGGTAAAAAAAGTATCCAGTATCCAGTGGCCAGTATCCAGTGAAGGAAAACGCTGAAGCGTTTTGAGTTATATAGCTTCGCACCGGTTAAATTTATTAAAATAGGAAAATCTCCTATGCCTGCGTAGCTTTATAATCTAAGACACGCAGTGTCTTCCTTAACCACCGGTCCCTGGATACTGGATACTGGCCACTCGCCACC
>CAVFUV010000088.1:0-8000 GCA_963625735.1 bacterium | reverse complement strand
GTAACTGTTAGTTTTTTACGAACTTTATTTGTCCAAAAAACTTGACAGGTTCAGCGGAAAACGCCTAAGCGTTTTTGATTATAAAGCTTCGCGAATTGTAATGTTATAATATAAGCTATTTTGCTTTTACACTTGCGTAGCTTATATAAATCCAAGTCCGCAGGACTTCCTTGGCCACTGGATACCGGCCACTGGCCACTGACCACTCATTGCTAATTGCTAATTGCTCATTCCCCTTTTATTCCTCTGAGAATATTAAAGATAAACTCTTTTATAATCTTAAAGAACTCAAGGATACCGTTTAAGAACTTATTGACGATATAGTGCGTGCTTTCGCCGACATCGCCTTCCATTTTCTCTTCCTCTGCCGTTTTGCAGTTGTCGGCAGTAAGAGCGGTGTAGTTTACATTATCTGTTGTGATAAGATACTGTGGACGCTCGGGGTCGTCAAATACGGTCATGTAGCCGTCATACTCAAAAATCTTCTCGAACAGGAATTCTTCAAGCTCCTCGGGCATTGTGTTGTGATCAAGATTCTTTATAAACCATGTATGGTCGGCGAGATACGCGGTTGACGCGTCAATCTGCTTATCGGCGGAGATATATTTATCAGTGCCCTTTTCTTTGGCCTGCTCCATATATTTATCGGAGAAAGTCTCGCCGATTTTCGTTGTAGTCGCACCGTTTGTCTGTGACGCAACCGTAACTGTGCCGTCGGACTGAAGAAGTGACTTGTCGCCCGAAATCGGTATTGCCTGATAGCCCCACTTTACAACGTTGTAAACCTCTATTCCGTCGGCTATCATGCCGTCGATAATATCGGTTACCTTTGTGGCGACGTTGTTATGATAATTATCGAGCTTTTTAATAAGTTCCGCGTATTTTTCACGCTCTGTGCCGAAGTTGAATTCAATCGCATCCTCGTACTCATCGGGGTTAAGCATGCTCCAATAACCGGGCATTGTGCCGTATGTACGCTTCATAATACGGGGAACAACATTTTCGTATATCTTTTCGTAGAGGTCCATTATCTCATCTACGCCCCACTGAAGGGAATACGTATTGTTTGCGACCTGAACAACAGCCTTTACAAGCTTAAGAATATCAATATCGGGTGTCTCGTAATCTTCATCCGTTGTGTCGGCATCAAGATTTGCGTTGATATAATTTGTAAGAGCCTCGCTTCTTACATCGATTTTGCCGGAGAACAGGGCTGTCAGATGCTCGTAGCCCTGAAGGCCGCCGACATACATTACAACCTTGTTTATGCTTGCATCGCCGTATTTTACAATATAGGCAAGGAAAATATTCACACCGAGACAGCGGCATACGATATTTACTTTCTGTGAGCCTGTCTGTTCTTTTACAAGATCAATCAGAGTCTTAAGATATTCCGCGGTTTCAAACGGATCGATACGCCAGTCATACTCCTGCATTCTGTATGCGCGAATTTCATATTTTCCGTTGACCTTTTTGTCGGAATTCGGAAGATAATCTCTCTGTCTGCAATCGTTGCCCGTACCGTTTGACGCCTCACCGTTTTCGTCAAGAGCGAGCTTTTCAAAATACGGTGAAATTGTGTCAACAAGCAGATCGCAGTATTCCGAAAAATCATTATTACGATATGCCTGCACCAAGGGCTTCGCAAGCGTCGACGCAAGATTGTCGATCATTCCGTCGGGGATGCCTTCATCGGGATTAAGCTTTTCGGAATTAACATCATTCGTGTCGGCATAAATAGCCGAGCCTGTTCCCTTGATATATACAGTGGGAATTGTTGTATAGCCGGCAGAAGCGGCATATACGGTGTTAATCAGAGTCCCCCACCCGCACACAGTAAGGACTGTGCAAAGGGCCAAAAGGACAGAAATAACTTTTGTAAAGTGTTTTTTCATAATGTCCTCCAAAATCCGAATTACGGCAGAATAAGCCGCAGATTTGCAGATTTTATTTTATCACCTGTTAAAGGAAAATTCAAGTGTCTGTTAACAGTTTATTAAATATTTATATACTTTACACATTAATCGTATGGTATTTTTGCACAAATCGCATTTGCAATTTATCTGAAATTAGTGTATTATATAGTCACGCACTGACAACGAGGTATTGTCAGAGAATTTTTTCGGAGGATTTTTTATGAGCGAACAGAAAAAAACATACGGCATTACGCTCAAAGACAAGATAGGCTACGCTCTGGGTGACACCGGCGGATGCCTCACATTCGGCATAATAGGCTCATTTCTGCAGATGTTCTATACAAACGTTCTGCACCTGCCGTACGCAAAAATCATGGTGCTGTTTACGGTAGCGAGACTCTGGGACGCAATAAACGACCCCATGTGGGGCGCTGTGGTTGACATAAGAAAGCCCGGCAAAAAAGGCAAATTTCTGCAGTATATCAAGTGGGGCAGCATTCCCCTTGCGCTGTCCGCCGTGCTGACCTTCACAAAATTCGGTAATCTGAGCGAAACACAGTATCTTGTGATAGCGTATATTACATATATAATGTACGGCATGATGTACACGGTTGTCACAATCCCATACGGCTCTTTGGCCAGCGTTGTAACAAGCGATCAGTATGAGCGTTCGTCCCTGTCTGTTTTCCGTTCAATCGGTGCGGGGCTCGGCGGTCTGCCCGGAATGGTTGTTCTGCCGCTGTTCGTATACACAAAGGACGCGAACGGACAGAATCAGCTTGACGGAACAAAGCTTTTCTTCGGCGTTCTGGTGTTATCGATATTAAGCGTAATAATCTATCAGATGTGCTACGCCATGACAACGGAGCGAATCGAACCCGTGTACAACAAGGGTCAGAAAACGGACTGGAAAAAATGCGCGAAGTCTCTTATAACAAACCGTCCGTTTCTGGGGGTGTCGCTTGCGTCGATGCTGCTTATAGCGACACAGCAGTATACACAGTCACTGTATAATTATCTGTTTTTAAACTACTTCGAAAAGCCTCAGCTGTATTCAATTGTAACGGTTATATCTTATCTGCCGATGGCATTTCTTGTGCCGTTTATAACAAAGCTTGTAAAGAAGTTCGGCAAAAAAGAGCTGTGCGCCGTCGGTATGATAGCGGCATTTATAGCGAATGTCATATTGCTTTTAATCAGAACAAAGAGCGTTGTGGTGTTCTTTATTCTTACATTTATTTCCGGTGCGGGAATGATGTTCTTCATACTCGAAATATGGGCAATGGTAACGGACGTCATAAATTTCCAGGAGAGCCGCACGGGGCAGAGAGAAGAGGGCATTACATACGCCGTATTCTCATTTATGCGTAAGGTCGGTCAGACGCTGTCGGCTGTCACAAGCACCGGTGTTCTCGGCATTATCGGCTACGATTCCGAAAATCTGACAGACACGGCGGTAACGGGACTTTATACAATGTCGGCACTTATTCCGGCTATAACATGCGGACTTATGGCTGTGTTCATAGGAATCGTGTACACGCTTGATAAGAAGAAGACGGCGGAAATCTATAAAGTAAATGAGTGAGTGAAGTGACATCAACCTAGTGTGGAGTGTGGAGTGTGGAGTGTGGAGTTGGCTTCGCAAAAGGCGGAGCTTTATAATCCAAGGCACGCAGTGTCTTCCCCGGCCCCCGGCCCCTGACCCCCGGTCCCTAATTATATAAATATGGAGTAGCATATGATTTTATCAACACAACAATTTATCGAAAAGCTCGGGCTTTCGGTTCCCGGCGACATTGTCTGTCAGCCGGTTAACTGCGGCACGGGACTTTATGACGAAACGCCCGAACAGGGCAGTGAAAACGACAGTTTCATGCTTGTGACGGAGCATGTGACACGCTCGGATTTTGCGGATTTTATTGCCGAAATTGAAAATAAAAACGGCAAAAAGGGATTTTACCGTGAGCTTTACGGAAATATATTCGCGGAGTTTGAATTTAACGGTGACATTCTGTATACATACTATACAGCCGAAACACGTACCGCGAGAATTATTCTTGACACGGTGAGTGTGCCGCTCGCAAAATTTGAATATGAGAGAAAACCGGATACACGTGACAACAGTGCCCTTATGCAGTTTTCGCTCAAGTACGGCACGATGATTGGCGGTTACAGCTGTGACTGCGGCATGCTTTACGCTATTCGCCTGAGAGATAATTCTCTTATCATAATCGACGGCGGCGAAAAGGAGCAGGCGACGGACGAGGCTTTAGCGGAGCTTATCACACGGCTTTATGACCTTGCGGGGCTTGACCAAAGCGAAAAGCTGCACGTTTCAATGTGGATTGGCACGCACAATCACGACGATCACATGGATGTGTTTATAAAGCTCATGCGGTTGCTTGAAGGCAGAATGACACTTGACAGAGTTATGTTCAACTTCCCTTCCGAGACGCTTATGGGCAGAGGAAATCCGAATATAAATCTGTTTAAGGATCGTGTTCGAGGATACTTCCCGAATGTCATGTTCTTAAAGCCGCACACAGGGCAAAAATTTGATATTCCGCACGGAAATATTGAAATTCTGTCGACACATGAAGACATTCTGCCACGCTCGCCCTATGCCGAAAACGGCGGAACATATCGGGGTATGAACGAATCGACAACCGTTTTCAAGATTGAATTTGACGAAAGCTCGATAATCTTCTTAGGTGACGCGGAAGAGACAAACGGCGAGGCACTGATAACGCTTTACGGCAAAAATCTGCTCGCCTCATATTATCTGCAGTGCGCGCACCATATGATAAACGATGACAGGAACATATACGCTGCCATTAAGGCTGAAAAACTGCTTATCCCGCAGTGCAGATACATAAACGGTCTTCGCAACTGTGAAAACACAAACTATCTGACTGCACTTTTCGGTGCTGAAAATATGTACTATGCCGGCGACTGCACATACGTTTTCACCGTGCAAAACGGCAAGGAAAAAGTTTCAATGTTTGAGCAGAAAGGATACTTCTATGACGGCTCAAAGCTGTAAAACACATCATTTTTAATTAACAATTAACAATTAACAATTTCGGAAGTCCTGCGGACTTGATTTATAAGCTTCGCGACTGCGATATATAATTACTGCGATATAATAATTTAAGGGCTGTATACTTTTTTGGCATACAGTCCTTTTATGTTTCATACATTCAGTTAACAACGAGGGGTGACACTTTCCCACAACAACTCCACTCTCCACACTCCATTCTCCACACTATAAGCAACTGCTCCTTGCTCCTTGCTCCTTGCTAACTTCTATTGTGCCTCCCCCCAGCACATACTCCCCATCATACAACACTGCCGCCTGACCGGGTGTAATGGCTCTTACGGGTTCATCAAATTCTATTTCAATATCGCCGTTCGGGAGCGGAGTTACAGTTGCCGGCATCTCTTTCTGACGGTAGCGTGTTTTTGCCTTACAGCGAAACGGCTCGGTCGGTGCTATGCCCGAAATCCAGTTAAGATCCGTTACGGTCGCCTTTGTGCCGAACAGATCTGCGTTTGTGCCGAGAATAACGGTGTTGTCTTCGGGGCAGACATTGCAGACGTACATTTTCCCGGGTAAGGTGGGCAGAAGTCCTTTACGCTGACCGATAGTATAATGAATAATTCCGCGGTGCTCGCCGAGAACACTGCCGTTTTTGTCGACAAATTTGCCGGGTGTCGGCTTTACTCCCGTCAATCGTTCAACTGCGGCGGCATAATCGCCGTCGGGGACAAAGCAAATATCCTGACTGTCCGCCTTATGGGCGTTTATAAAATCATGTGCTTCGGCTATTTCGCGCACCTCTTTTTTGGTAAGCGTACCGAGAGGGAAAACGGTGTGCGACAGTTCCTCCTGCGTTATGGGGTAAAGGACATAACTCTGATCCTTTGTGTCGTCAAGCCCTTTTTTAAGATAAAATCTGCCGTCCTTTTCTTCAACGGTCGCATAATGACCCGTGACGATACAGTCATAGCCAAGCTCCCGAGAGCGAAGATACAGTCTGCGGAATTTAAGATATCTGTTGCAGTCTATACACGGGTTCGGGGTAAGCCCATGGAGATAGGCATCGGCAAAACGCATCATGACCTTCTCTCTGAACTCATCCGTAAAATTAAAGACATAATAGGGCATGCCGAGACGTGACGCAACAAGCCCCGCATCCTCGATATCATCAAGCGAACAGCAGGTTTTAGTCGAAGAGACGCCTGCGTCCTCGTTATTATAGAGCTTCATGGTGACGCCGGAGCAGTCAAAACCACGCTCTTTCATAAGCAGAGCGGCAACGGAAGAGTCAACGCCGCCGCTCATAGCGATAAGTGCTTTTTTCATTGTCAGGGTTATTTACGGATTTCGGTATCCGTATCCGCCTTTCTGCGATTCTTTACAAAAGTCATTCTTCTGAATTTTTCCGCCTGCTCGGTCAGAAGTTTGTTCTGCCCCAGAATGAGAGCCACTACAACGCCGATAAACGCCTGAAGAGCCTCAAACGGAATATTTATTATCGCCAGCTCTTTGGTGGAGTAAATATACGCCGCACCGAGGGTGTAGCCGACAACCATTATAATCATACCGAGCAAAAGACCGATTACACGCCCCAGAACGGGCTTATGTTTAAGCACATAGTGCGAAAAAACAGACACGACAACCGCCTGCAGACCGTGCGTCACAAGCGACACGAACATAGCCGCCGGGTAGAACATCATATCGCCGATAAACGAGCCGACACCGCCGATAAGAAAAGCGGAAAGCGGATCAACAAGCATTGCGGCGGTGCATATGACGGCATCGCAAAGATAGAGATTGCCGCCGGGCACGGCAATGCTGAAGGACGAAAACGCAACATTCAGTCCCATAAAAACAGCCGTAACACAAAGCCATATAACGGTGTGTGTTTTTGACCGACTATTATCTTTTGTCATAAAATCGCCCCTCTCTAAAATATTATGCAAGTTTTTCACCGAGCTTATAGCCTGTGGTCCCGTCCCCCGGTCCCTGACCCCCGGCCCCTTATCATTATACTGACAATTCTACCATAAAATAAAATATTGTCAACACCGTCAATCCGCAAACAGCGCCGTCGAAAGATATCTGTCCCCTGTATCGGGGAACAGCACGACAATCGTTTTACCCTCGTTCTCGGAACGCTTCGCAAGCTCGACAGCCGCCGACAGTGCCGCACCGGAAGAAATACCGACAAGAATACCCTCGGTTCTGCCGATAAGTCTACCGTATTCGAAAGCCGCTTCATTGGTCACGGGGATAACCTCATCATACACCTTCGTATCAAGCACATCCGGAACAAAACCGGCACCTATTCCCTGAATTTTGTGCGAACCGGACTTGCCTTCAGACAATACGGGAGAGGTGGCAGGCTCAACGGCAGCGATTTTTACACCGCTGATTTTCTCTTTAAGATATCTGCCGACACCGCTTACAGTGCCGCCCGTTCCGACACCTGCGACAAACCAGTCGACATTGCCGTCGGTATCGGAATAAATTTCGGGGCCGGTCGTCTCAAAATGTGCCTTGGGGTTAGCATTATTATTAAACTGCCCCGGGATAAAGGCGTTCGGTATTTCGTCTGCAAGTTCGTTCGCCTTGGCTATCGCACCCTTCATCCCCTTGCTGCCGTCGGTGAGCACAAGCTCTGCTCCGTATGCCTTCATAAGCTGACGACGTTCAACGGACATGGTTTCAGGCATAACTATAATAATGCGGTAGCCTCTTGCGGCGGCGACACTCGCAAGCCCGATTCCGGTATTGCCGGAGGTCGGTTCGATAATTACCGAGTCACTTTTAAGAACGCCTTTAGCCTCGGCATCGTCAATCATCGCCTTTGCGATTCTGTCTTTAACGGAACCTGCGGGGTTGAAATACTCAAGCTTTGCAACGATTTTCGCCTTTAGATTTAATTTTTTCTCAATGTTTCTGAGTTCGAGAAGAGGTGTGCTTCCGATAAGGTCGGAAGCGGATGTGTAGATTTTTGACATAGATATCACTCCTAAACTAATATATATAGTGGTCAGTGGCCAGGGGCCGGGGGGGCC
>CAVFUV010000087.1:0-8018 GCA_963625735.1 bacterium | reverse complement strand
ATCCAGTATCCAGTATCCAGTGACCGGTGACCAGTGAACAGGGAAGTCCTACGGACTTGGATTGTATTGCTTCGCTGATTTTCAACTCGATTAAAAAAGATACTTCTTTTGCTCTTGCGTAGCTTACAAACCAAAACGCATAGCGTTTTCCGAAATTATGCATTATGCATTCTTAATTATGCATTGTCAATTTTGCATTCTTAACTATGCATTGTCCTGTCCTGCGGATTTGGGTTTACAGAGCTTCGCAAATTTTTAGTTCAGCCATTCGAGGAGAGCTAATCCCTTGCGCAGCTTATAAATCAAAACGCGGAGCGTTTTCCGAAATTATGCATTATGCATTCTTAATTATGCATTGTCCAAAAAGCAATTTCATTGCTTTTTGGATTGTACACATCAACGTGCGTCGTGTCATTTTTTTGGCTCGGTTTACAGTAAAAACGGGCGACAGAATTTGCCGCCCGACACTGTTTTCGGTGCCTTTGCGAAACCGTCATGCGGCTTCGAGCCGAGCTGCGGCAGCCGAAAAAAGCAAATAATTACTTACGGAGACCGAGCTTGGCAACAATAGTACGATATCTTTCGATGTCGTTCTTCTGAAGATAAGCAAGAAGGTTTCTTCTGTGACCGACCATTTTAAGAAGGCCGCGTCTTGAATGATGATCCTTTTTGTGAACCTTAAGATGCTCGTTGAGATCGTTGATTCTCTTTGTAAGTACGGCAATCTGTACTTCGGGTGAGCCTGTGTCGCCCTCGTGTGTGGCATATTCAGCCATAATTGCCTGTTTCTCTGCCTGTGTCATGGTAATTCACCTCTTAAATTATTATCCAAAGCCCCGGAAAGAGGTCAGGTGAACGCCGCGTAAAGCGGGCATAATCCGTCCTCCGAGAACCCGGACAAGGGGGATTATAGCACAAAGGACGGCGGATGTAAAGAACTTTTTTCAAGTTAGCAAGGAGCAAGGAGCAAGGAGCAGTTTTTTCAATTAGCAATTAACAATTAGCAATGAAAAAGGGGCCAGTATCCAGTGGCCGGTGGCCAGAGACTAAGGAAGGCACGGAGTGCCTTGAATTATATAGCTTCGCAGGAGGCAGGCAAATAGTGAACAAGGAGCAGCTTTTTCAATCAGCAATTAGAAATGAGCAATTAGCAATGTCGGAAGACACTATGTATCTTGGATTGTATAAGCTTCGATGCCGAAGGCTTGCCATTGGCAATGACCGATAATTCGCGAATTTATATAGTCAAGACACACAGTGTCTTCCTTAGCACCACCGGATACCGGCCACTGGCCACTGACCACTGGCCACTGACCACTAATTGCTAACTTCTCATTGCTCATTGCCAATTGTCCTCTGTGTCATTTTACACAAAACATTCCCCATTCCCCCACCCAAAATTTATTCCCATAGGTTAAAAATATTATTTACATTTTATGCATTGGGTGCTAAAATGACATTTGGTGTGATTAAACGCCGAAATATACTCGGCGTTTTGTTAAACTCAGTATTTAATTTTAGGAGGATATACTATGGCAAGACAGAAAAAGACCATGGACGGAAACCAGGCAGCGGCTCACGTTTCCTACGCTTTTACGGAAGTTGCCGGCATTTACCCGATTACTCCCTCAAGCCCCATGGCAGACTATGTTGACCAGTGGTCCGCAAACGGTCTCAAGAACATCTTCGGCACAAAGGTAAAGGTTGCCGAAATGCAGTCCGAAGCAGGTGCCGCAGGTACTGTTCACGGCTCTCTTGCGGCAGGTGCTCTCACCACAACCTACACCGCATCTCAGGGTCTTCTTCTTATGATCCCCAACATGTACAAAATCGCCGGTGAGCTTCTTCCCGCGGTTTTCCACGTATCCGCACGTTGTGTGGCATCTCACGCTCTTAACATTTTCGGTGATCATTCCGACGTATACGCATGCCGTCAGACAGGCTTTGCTATGCTCGCCGAAACCAACCCCCAGGAGGTTATGGACCTCGGTGCGGTAGCTCACCTTGCGGCAATCAAGGGCAGAGTTCCGTTCATCAACTTCTTCGACGGCTTCCGTACCTCTCACGAGCTTCAGAAGATCGAGGTATGGGATTATGACGACCTCAAAGAAATGTGCGACATGGACGCAGTTAACGCGTTCCGTAAGCGTGCTCTTAACCCCGAGCGTCCCGTAATGCGCGGTTCTCACGAAAACGGCGACATTTTCTTCCAGCACAGAGAAGCATGCAACAGCTATTATGAAGCAATTCCCGGTATTGTTGAAGAATACATGAACAAGGTTAACGCCAAGCTCGGCACAAACTACAAGCTCTTTAACTACTATGGCGCACCCGATGCCGAAAGAGTTATCATAGCTATGGGTTCAATCTGCGACGTAGCCGAAGAAGTTATCGACTACCTCACAGCAAAGGGCGAGAAGGTCGGTCTTGTCAAGGTTCGTCTTTACAGACCCTTCTCAGCTGAAAAGCTCATTGAAGCTATCCCCGAGACAGCAAAGAAGATTGCGGTTCTCGACCGTACAAAAGAGCCCGGCTCCCTCGGCGAGCCCCTCTACCTCGATGTTGTTACCGCTCTTGCTTCACACGGCAAGACAGCAACCGTTATCGGCGGCAGATACGGCCTCGGCTCCAAGGACACACCTCCCGCGAGCGTATTCGCAGTATACGAAGAGCTTGCTAAGGACGATCCCAAGGCTCACTTCACTCTCGGCATAAACGATGATGTTACTCATCTGTCACTCGAAGAGAAGCCCGCTCCCAACACAGCGGCGGAAGGCACAATCGAATGCAAGTTCTGGGGTCTCGGCGGCGACGGCACAGTCGGCGCGAACAAGGACTCCATCAAGATCATCGGCGACCACACCGACAAGTTCGTACAGGCTTATTTCCAGTATGACTCCAAGAAGACGGGCGGTATCACAATCTCCCACCTTCGTTTCGGCGACAAGCCCATAAAATCCCCCTATTACATCAACAAGGCAGACTTCGTCGCTTGCCACAACCCCTCATATGTTGAGAAGGGCTACAAGATGGTCAACGACGTAAAGCCCGGCGGCGTATTCCTCATCAACTGCCAGTGGGACGAGAAGGAGCTCAGCGAAAAGCTCAATGCTGAAGCAAAGAGATACATCGCGAAGAACAACATTCAGCTCTATACCGTTAACGCTATTGACCTCGCCGCACAGATAGGCCTCGGCAAGCGTACAAACACCGTTCTTCAGTCCGCTTTCTTCTCACTTTCAAAGGTTCTTCCCGAAGAGGAAGCAATCGGCTACATGAAAGAGAAGGCCCAGAAGTTCATGAAGAAGGGCAAAGAGATAGTCGAAATGAACGAAAAGGCTATCGACGCAGGCGCAACCGCTTATGTTAAGATTAACGTACCCGCCGAGTGGGCAGATGCAGAGGATGCATGTGCCGCTCCCGCAAGCGAAGGTCCCGCAAAGCTTACAAAGATGGTTGACTCCATCATGAAGCCCGTAGGACGCATGGACGGCGATTCACTTCCCGTTTCCGCTTTCGTTGATCACGCTGACGGCACATTCGAGCAGGGCGCTTCCGCTTATGAAAAGAGAGGCGTTGCCGTTATGGTTCCCGAATGGAACGCCGAGAGCTGCGCAAAGTGCAACAAGTGTGCTTTCGTCTGCCCGCACGCAACAATTCGTCCCTTCGCACTTGACGAGAACGAAGTTGCTGCCGCTCCCGCGGTTCTCAAGAAGTCTCCGAAGCCCATTGTCAAGACAAATTACACATATACTCTTGCGGTATCCCCGATGGACTGCATGGGCTGCGGCGTCTGCGTAGGCGTCTGCCCCACAAACTCCCTCAAGATGGTATCGCGTGAGAGCCAGGATGAGCAGCAGGCAGCATTCGATTACTGCGTAGCTAACGTAACCGAAAAGCCCGAAGTTGCATCCGCCGCAACCGCAGTTTCCAGCCAGTACAAGAAGCCCCTGCTTGAGTTCTCGGGTTCATGCGCAGGCTGTGCGGAAACTTCATACGCACGTCTTATCACTCAGCTGTTCGGCGACAGAATGTACATTTCAAACGCTACCGGTTGTTCTTCAATCTGGGGCGGCCCCGCAGCTACATCACCCTACACCACCGACAAGAACGGCCACGGTCCCGCATGGGCTAACTCCCTGTTTGAGGACAACGCAGAGCACGGCTTCGGCATGATGCTCGGTCAGGGCGCTATCAGAAACGCTCTTATCGAGAAGGTTCAGAAGATTGCCGACGCGGATTGCGCTCCCGAAGCTGCAAAGGCGGCAGCTAAGGCTTACCTTGACACCGTAAACGACGGCGAAAAGAACACAGCCGCAACAGAGGCTCTTGTTAAGGCTCTTGAAGGCGTTGACTGCGACACAGCAAAAGAAGTTCTTGCCGAGAAAGAATACCTTTCAAAGAAGAGCATATGGATCTTCGGCGGCGACGGCTGGGCATACGACATCGGCTTCGGCGGCGTTGACCATGTTCTCGCTTCCGGTGAAGATGTAAACATCATGGTATTCGATACCGAGGTTTACTCCAACACAGGCGGACAGGCTTCCAAGGCTTCTCAGATAGGCCAGGTTGCACAGTTCGCAGCCGCAGGTAAGGCAATCGCGAAGAAGAGCCTTGCGGAAATCGCAATGAGCTACGGCTATGTCTATGTTGCGCAGATCGCCATGGGTGCTGACAACAACCAGACTCTTAAGGCTCTTAAAGAGGCTGAGGCATATCACGGTCCGTCACTCGTTATCGGCTATGCTCCCTGCGAGATGCACTCCATCAAGGGCGGCATGGTTAACTGCCAGGCAGAAATGAAGAAGGCTGTTGAATGCGGCTACTGGAATCTGTTCCGCTTCAATCCCGCTCTCAAGGCAGAAGGCAAGAATCCCTTCACACTTGACTCCAAGCCCGGCAACAAAGAGAACTATCGTCCGTTCCTCCTTAACGAGGCACGTTACTCCGCACTTACACGATCCTTCCCCGAGAGAGCCGAAACGCTCTTCACAGAGGCAGAAGACAAGAGTGTTGAGAGATATGAGCACCTGCTCAGACTCAAGGATCTCTATGCTCCCAAGGCTGACTGATAAACCCTTTATCACCGCATAAATAATAAAGCGGCTCGCTTAAGACCTGACATCTTAGCGGGCCGCTTTTTTAATTAACAATTAACAATTAAGAATTAACAATGTCGGAAGACACTGCGTGTCCACGATTATATGGCTTCGCAGGTGGCAATTCCGGATTCATAAAAATAACTCGGCGGCCGTGAATTACAGCCGCCAAATAGAATATTAAATTTAACTTAGAGCACTATGTCAACCCTCGGTTATTTTTACAAGCACCGCGCCGTGGGGAGGGACAGAAGCCGTAAAGGTGTTTTTGAATGTACCTTCCGAACGGACATCCCATATATTATATATTCCGTACTCCGTGTCCGGCATAAGGATATCCGACAGCGGCAGAGTAATTTTTGCCTGAGTATTCTTTGTGTTAAACATTGCGGCGTACTTACACTTTCTGCCGTTTGCCGTCCATATGATGCTCCCCTGCCCTTTTTCGTTAAGACTACGTGAAAACTCACGGCCGTTTTTGCGTTCACTGTGCATTTTAAGATACTCTTCGTTTGTCAGGAGTGAAAGCGTTTTGTCATCCGTCTCGGGCAGATTGCCGCCGAACATCAGAGGTGAGCCGAAAATTCCCCACAGCGTCATAACAGTCGTCTGTTCGGGGAATGTAAACTGTGACTGTCTGTTCTGCGGACCGTGATAAGAACAGTTTTTGCTGATTACACCGAACGGCAGCATATCGCAGTCCGGGTACGCACCGGGGCGGACATAATCCTGCCATGTTTTGCATCGGTCGAACATCTCGCAGACATTCGCCCATATATCCCAGAAATCACCTGTCATACGCCACATATTGGCATTGGCGGCAAGATGCTCTGCATTTCTGACATCCGCAGGACCCGGGGAGAGCGACAGCACCATTTCTCTGCCGCAGTTATCTATGGCATAACGGATTTTTTCTATCTCATGCTTAGCGCTGTACGGATTGTCCCACTTGCGAAACTCCGTGACGGCTATGTCATCGCACTTGACAAAATCGACACCCCATGATGCGTACAGCTCAAAAATACTGTTGTAGTAATCCTGTGCGCCCTCGCAGTTCTTGGTGCCGTACATATCGGTGTTCCAGCTGCAGACCGAAAATCCGTCTGTAATCTGCCGTGCGGTATATTTGCTGTTCTTTATCGGCAAATCGGCATGAACAGCCTGTCTCGGAATGCCCCTCATAATGTGGATACCGAATTTAAGCCCCAGAGAGTGAACGTAATCCGCAATGGGTTTAAAGCCCCTGCCGCCCGCAGACGACGGAAAGCGGTTTTCCGCAGGGATAAGCCTGCCGTATTCATCCATAGAAAGCGGCGTAAAGCTTATATAGTTGTTGTCTTTGGCATTCGGCTCATACCACTGTATGTCGCAGACCACATACTGCCAGCCGTATTGTTTCAGATGCTCCGCCATAAAATCGGCGTTCTGTTTTAATTGCTCTTCGGTAACTGCCGCACCGAAGCAGTCCCAGCTGTTCCAGCCCATAGGGGGAATTAGTGCGAATTTGTGATGATTTTTCATAAGATTACCCCGTGTTTTTCAAAAGTGAATTTCGCTTAATCAAATACATTCTATCATACTTTTTCCGTTCAGGCTACTGTTAATTTTTCGGATATACAAAAAAAGCATACCGCTGTTCATAAACCATGAATTTGCGGTATGCGTTATTTTTATTTACTTTTTAATTGCAATCGGCATTTTCAACTGTCAGCTCTTTTTTTGTTTTCTTTTTTTACGAAAAATAACCGCAACTGCGGAAACAGCGGAAACAAGAATAACAGCCAAAACAATCAGAACGACCGTCATTTTGTAATAATGTGTATACATCAGACTTACGGAATTATCACCATCCGCCTCATTTTCATATGGATGCGACAAAAAGAGTCTGAAAACCGCACTGCCGCCGTTTTGTCCGCCAAAATGATGCAAATCGCTATAATAGGACATACCTGTCAGCTCGTAACTTCTTCCCAGATTCTGAATGCTCGCAAGGTCGGTGTATATTTGCGTTACGTTTATATTATCGTTTTTTATCAGGTAATCCTCGGCATAAAAAGATGTTCCGTCATATAGATAATCGGGATTGCTCCATGTAAGAGTTACATAATCCTTCTGCCTTGCAAAGGGCTTCCCATTTTGCCATACCCAGTATACGGAAACACATTCACCTGCAGGCTCTCCTGTGGTTTTATCTGTCAGAGAGACAACAACCGTCTTTGCTTCAAGTGCTTCATTATCCGCATTATATTTTGCCTC
Source organism: bacterium (assembly GCA_963625735.1). Classification (GTDB taxonomy): domain Bacteria; phylum Bacillota; class Clostridia; order Oscillospirales; family Acutalibacteraceae; genus RUG806. The sequence continues at coordinate 663 of CAVFUV010000087.1, read as the reverse complement.
GTTACCATCTTTGTAAAGGATATCGGAAACATTATAATTTTCCGTATATGAAATAATTCTGTACATCATTTCTTCGGAAATGCAGCTCAGATAATCCTCGGGAAACCCCATCTCCCTCAGCCGATTATAGCTTTCGCTTTTTTCCGCCGCAGCTGCGGAAAATCCGAACATCGGCAAAAGCATAAATACAGATAACATTACGATGCTTATAACTTTTTTTATACTGTTTGTCATTTTAATTACCTCTATTTTGAGTAACGTATATAATGCGTTGCACTCTTTGTGTCGCAAGAAGAATTCCATGTTATTCCAACACCGAAATTAAAGGCACTGATTGACAGGCCGTTAAACGGTGCCGCCGAATGAACATACTGTACATGTATCCCCGTCGAATGTGACGTACCTTTGGTAATAGGTGAAGCAGGAGCAAGGACGAACAACATTGAGCCGCCGACATAATTCTTAAAGGCCTTTAAATCCGTCCATATGCCTATTCCGCCCTGATTTGCCGCCGCCAAATCATTATATTCGTTAAATACTGTCCAGCTGTCCGACGCGTTTGTCTTATATAAATCCTGTCCGTAAAATCCGTCTGCATATGTAAAAACAGCAGGATCCCAGTTAACCGTAACGGCATCCTTACCCCTGTAAACAGGCTTATTT
>CAVFUV010000086.1:0-8377 GCA_963625735.1 bacterium | reverse complement strand
TGTGATTATGGCAAATGAGCTGACGATTTATCAATCGGTAATTGATGATGTAAAGGGCTTTCCAGACGTTGAGATTGTGAACGCGTGCGTTCACAATCTGGCATCCGCTTCAATAGAGGAAGGCGGTGAGAAGGAATGAAATTATATTTGATTAGAGCAAAATCCAATATAAACGCAATGGCGAACTATGATATTGAAAACAAATGCTTTACTGTCCTGAAGGGAAGCACTGTATCTGAATCAATTGCACATAGCGAGAAATTCAGAGGGGCAAAGTCAATTGAAAAGGCTCGGTTAGGGGTACTCGATGGAACAAAGCTAATTCAAGATGTGCTGTTCAAAAGTTCCTCCACAGCTGCCAATTTTGTAACTGGTGCAAGCACTAATGGACTGACAGCTTGGAAAACCAAGGATGGAAGAACATTGAAAGAAGTCCTTGCAGAAATGGAGGTCAATAATGAGTAATTTAGGTGACCTTATTGCGTTATATTGCCCAAACGGTGTTCCCCACAAGCCTCTTGGAGAATTGGGCAAATTTTACGGAGGACTGACAGGAAAATCCAAAGATGATTTTACTGATGGCAATGCAAAATTTATTACCTACAGGAATGTTTACTCCAATCCAGCTCTAAAGCTTGACGTGCCGGACAGAGTAAAAATAGCTGAAGGTGAAAAGCAACGAACACTGCAATATGGGGACGTAATTTTTACTGGTTCTTCTGAAACCCCAGATGAATGTGGTATTTCTTCCGTCGTTACTACCAGGACCGAGGAAAAGCTTTATTTGAATAGCTTCTGCTTCTTTTTCCGCTTCGATGATATTGACGTTATGCTGCCGGACTTCGCAAAGCACTTATTTCGTTCGAATGATTTGAGATATCAGATTGGGAAAACAGCCAGCGGTGTTACGCGCTACAATGTTTCCAAAAAACTGATGGAGAAAGTGGTCATTCCGCTTCCACCTCTTGAAGTGCAGAGTGAAATTGTCCGGATTCTGGACAATTTCACGGAGCTTACAGCGGAGCTTACAGCGGAGCTTACAGCGGAGCTTACAGCGAGAAAAAAACAGTATGAGTACTATCGCGATAAACTGCTGACCTTCGGCGATGTCCGAGGGGGGGCAACAAGTGATGTTGTATGGAGGACACTTGCAGAAGTCGCAGAAATTTCGACCGGTTCGAGCAATACTGACGACGCGGTTGAAGGCGATTGTTATCCATTCTTTGTTCGCTCTCAGCAGCCACTTGCCAAGAACGAATACGAGTACGATGAAGAAGCAATTATCACCGCAGGAGACGGCGTAGGCGTTGGAAAGGTATTTCACTATATCAATGGGAAATATGCACTCCATCAAAGAGCCTATAGAATTCATCCGGCAACAGATGAGCTTTTTGGTAAGTACCTGTATCACTACTTTGTTGCTAATTTTCCAAAATACATCGCACAGCAGATGTTTCAAGGTTCAGTACCGTCGATTCGCAGACCGATGCTCAACAAGTTTCAGGTTGCAATTCCGTCACTTGATGTTCAAAAACGGCTCGCAGAAGTCCTCGACAACTTCGATGCTATCTGCTCTGACCTGAAAATCGGTCTGCCTGCGGAGATTGAAGCGCGTCAAAAGCAATACGAATTTTATCGTGATGCCCTCTTGACATACGCCGCAACAGGCGCGACAATCTTTAACAGACAGACAGACAGACAGACAGACAGACAGACAGACAGACGAGTATAATGCGCTGATTCGGCTGTGTCAATATGTGTTTGGGGTGGTATTTGTCAAATTATCTGATATTGCTACTGTTTCAAGAGGAGGCAATTTTCAGAAAAAAGACTTCTGTGAGAGTGGTGTGCCTTGCATTCACTATGGACAGATTTATACCAGCTATGGACTTTATGCCGATAAAACAATTCAGTTTATAAATGAAGAAGTTGCTTCAAGACAGAAAAAGGCCGCAAAGAACGACATTGTCATGGCGGTGACGAGCGAAAATGTTGAAGATGTATGCAAGTGCGTTGCGTGGCTTGGTGATGAGAGTGTTGCTGTTAGTGGACACACGGCAATTATTCATCATAATCAAAACGCAAAATATCTTTCGTATTACTTCCATACTTCAATGTTCTTTGCTCAAAAAAGAACGTTAGCACATGGCACAAAAGTCATAGAAGTGACTCCAGACAGACTATATGGTGTGGTTATACCATTGCCCTCTCTTGAGGAACAGGAACGCATCGTCTCCATCCTCGACCGTTTTGATTCTCTGTGCAACGATATCACTTCCGGACTTCCGGCGGAAATTGAAGCGCGTCAAAAGCAATATGAGTATTACCGTGATAAACTGCTGAGCTTTCGACCAATTTGCAATTAGCAATGTGCAATGTGCAATGAAAGGAACGAATATGGATAATAATGCTGTTTTGGATAAGAGCAAGGCGTTTGCTCTGAGAATTATCAAACTGTACAGACATTTATGTGACGGCAAAAAAGAGTTCGTCCTTTCAAAGCAGGTACTGCGCTGCGGCACGAGCATAGGAGCAAATGCCAAAGAAGCGGTAAACGCACAGAGTAAAGCCGATTTCTGTGCGAAAATGTATATTGCCTATAAAGAAGCAAACGAAACCGAGTATTGGCTCGAACTGTTACACGAAAGCGGTTATATCGAAAAAGCCGCATTTGACAGCATATATTCCGACTGCAAGGAAATTATCAAAATTCTTGCCGCCATCACAAAAACCTCTAAGGAAGGAGGAACAGACAATCGGTAATTGCACATTGCACATTGCCCATTGCACATTGATATGAGTTATTTCAACATCGTTGCCGAGAGCAGCGACAGCACGGTTGTCACAGAATATAAACCCGAAACAAAACGTTCTGAAGGCTATCAGAGCGAGGCAGAGCTTGAACAGGAGTTCATCCGTCTGCTCTGCGAGCTCGGCTATGAGTATCTCACGATTCATAAAGAAGCCGACCTCATCGCAAATCTCCGAGCACAGCTTGAAAAGCTGAATAACTACAGCTTTTCGGATGACGAGTGGAATCGCTTTTTCGGCGAGGTGATTGCCAACAAAAATGCCGGAATCATTGAGAAAACCCGCATGATTCAGGAAGATTATGTCCGGGTCTTGAAGCGTGACACCGGCGAAAGCAAGAATATCACGCTGATTGATAAAAAGAATATACACAACAACAGCCTTCAGGTTATCAATCAGTATACGGTTTCACAGGGCGAAGGAGCCGCGCACGACAACCGCTATGATGTTACCGTGCTTTTCAATGGTCTGCCGCTTGTACACATTGAGCTCAAAAGGCGTGGCGTGCCGATTAAAGAGGCTTTTAATCAGATTGACCGCTATCAGCGTGACAGCTTTGGGGCGGCGAGCGGCCTTTATGAGTTTGTGCAGATATTCGTTATCTCCAACGGCACGAACACAAAATATTACTCCAATACCACGAGATTCAATCACATCAGGGATTCAAAAGCTCAAAAGGATAAGAAAACAAAGACGAGCAACAGCTTTGAATTTACTTCCTTCTGGGCGGACGCGAACAACCGCATCATTCCAGATCTTGTGGACTTCACAAAGACATTTTTCTCAAAGCATACCATACTGAACATTCTTACCCGCTATTGCGTGTTTACGGCGGAAAATCTTCTGCTCGTAATGCGTCCCTATCAGATTGTGGCAACCGAGCGGATTTTAGGCCGCATCGAGATTGCGAACAACTATAAAAAATACGGCGGCATTGCGGGCGGCGGATATGTGTGGCATACAACGGGCAGCGGCAAAACGCTGACCTCCTTCAAGACGGCACAGCTTGCCACAAAGCTCGATTATATCGACAAGGTTCTGTTTGTGGTCGACCGCAAGGATCTTGACTATCAGACGATGAAGGAATACGACCGCTTTGAAAAGGGTGCGGCAAACTCCAACAGCTCCACGGCGGTTCTGAAGCGTCAGCTTGAGGACCCGAATGCAAAAATCATCATCACCACCATTCAGAAGCTCGCGACCTTCATCAAGAAGAACACGGGCCATGCGGTTTTTGACAAACACGTTGTCATTATCTTCGACGAGTGTCACCGCAGTCAGTTCGGGGATATGCATCAGGCGATTACAAAATATTTCAGACGTTATCATCTGTTCGGATTTACCGGTACGCCGATTTTCTCGGTCAATGCCGGCGTCAGCAGAAATCCCACGCTGCGCACAACCGAGCAGGCGTTCGGTGACCGGCTGCATTCATATACCATAGTGGACGCAATCAATGATAAAAACGTTCTGCCCTTCCGTGTCGACTATATCAAGACCATGGACGCGGAGCCCGACATTGACGATAAAGAAGTCTGGGATATCAACCGTGAAAACGCGTTTCTTGCACCCGAACGCATCCGTCTGATTACCGAGTATATTCTCACTCACTTCGACCGGAAAACCTATCGTGGAGACCGAACATATTCATATAGTGTTCTGCAGAATATTTCGGAGGTTGCCTCCGCAAAAAACAAGGATAAGATTGACGAAATAAAGCTGAAACAGCGTCTCAGCGGCTTCAACTCGATTTTTGCCGTCTCTTCGGTGGACGCGGCAAAGCTCTATTATGCGGAGTTCAGGCGTCAGATGGCGGAAAATCCGAAATACGCGCTTAAGGTCGCGGTTATTTACAGCTACGGCGTCAATGAAGCGGATAGCGACGGAATCCTTGACGAGGAAAACCCCGAGGATACCTCCGCTCTTGACCGGGGCTCACGCGATTTTCTTGACAGCGCAATCAGTGACTATAACGAGATGTTCCATACAAATTACTCCACCGACAGCGACAGATTCCAGAATTATTATAAAGATGTTTCGCTTCGCATGAAGAACAAGGAGCTTGATCTGCTCATTGTGGTCAATATGTTCCTGACAGGCTTTGACGCAACCACGCTCAATACGCTGTGGGTCGACAAAAACCTCAAGATGCACGGCCTGATTCAGGCATATTCGCGCACCAATCGTATTTTGAATTCGGTCAAGGCATTCGGCAATATCGTATGCTTCCGCAATCTGCAAAAGCGCACCGATGATGCTATTTCGCTTTTCGGCGATAAAGAGGCGGGCGGCGTTGTGCTCATGCGCGGCTACCGTGATTACTATTACGGCTACACCGACGAAAAGGGCACAGAACATCCGGGCTTTGTCGATATGATTGACGAACTGACAAATAAATTTCCGCTTACCGAGGAACGTATCACGGGCGATCGCCGTCAGAAGGACTTTATCGTTCTGTTCGGCGCGATTCTCAGAATGCGAAATCTGCTGTCGTCCTTTGATGATTTTGTCGGCAACGAAATTCTCTCGGAACGTGATCTGCAGGACTATCTCGGCAGATATCAGGATCTGCGTGATGAGTGGAAAAAACGCAGACGGGTCGGCGACAAAGAGGATATCACCGACGATATCGTTTTTGAAGTTGAACTTATAAAGCAGATTGAAATCAATATCGACTATATTCTTATGCTGGTCAAAAAGTACCACGATTCGCACGGCAACGATAAAGAGGTTCTCATTACCATCCGCAAGGCGGTTGACGCAAGCCCCGAGCTTCGCAGTAAAAAGGCTTTGATTGAAACATTCTTAGCGGGCATCAACGATGTTTCGGATGTCATGCTTGAGTGGCACGAGTTTGTTGCCGAAGAGAAGGAGCGTCAGCTTGCCGAGATTATTCGTGAGGAAAAGCTTAAGGACGAGGAAACCCGCCGCTTTATGGAAAGCGCGTTCCGTGACGGTGAGGTCAGGACCACGGGAACCGACATCGATAAGCTTATGCCTCCGATTTCCCGCTTCGGCGGCGGCAGCCGTGCCGAAAAAAAGCAGACCGTCATCGAAAAGTTCAAGACGTTTTTTGAAAGATTTTTCGGAATCGGGTAAGCACATTAACCTCATACCAGGGACAAAACCGTCCGAACTTTTGTGTCGGAATTTATAAAGAAGTTTTTCGGTGTGTGGCAGATCCTGTATATAATCTTTTAAATAACCGTTGACCTTTTATTCATTATTTGTTAAAATATGATAAGCAAACAATCACGGAGCGGAAAAATTTGTGTATTTGTGTCTAAAAAACACTGTGCACGTCTTCTGTTCACATCACCGAAAGGAATTTTCTTTATGGCAAAATCAAAACAGAATGCCGGCGGCGAAAAGCTCGATTACAAAAAGACTATTTTAACCGGGTTCGGCTTCCTGGCAACGTCCATTGCATGGGCAATTTATGACCCGTACATTACAAAAATTCTTAACAGACTTCTGTCTAACAGTGCGCTTATCACCTCGTGGAGCAACACCCTTGTCGAAAAGCTCCCGTTTCTTACAAAATTCGCCGAAGCCCAGGGCGAGGATGTTGTGCTTGCCGGCGGCGGATTTACACTTGTTCCGCTGTTTATCGGTGTCATAATGACATTTGATAATATTTTCGGCGTCATATTCCAGCCGACCTTCGGCAGACTGTCAGACGAATGCCATTCAAAGCTCGGCAAACGCCGTCCGTTCATTCTGTTCGGCGCACCCATTTCGGCGATACTGTTCTTCTGTATACCGATGGTGTTCCTGCATACAAAGAGCCTTCCTCTTACCATGGTATTTATCATACTCTTTGTATTTGTAATGTCTCTGTGGCGTGCTCCCGTTGTCGCGCTTATGCCCGACCTTACGCCTCCCTCACTTCGCAGTGAAGGCAACGCCGTCATTAACCTTATGGGCGGTCTCGGTTCGGCTATCGGTATGGTTGCGGGTACTCTCGCAATCGCTCTCTGCACCGTATTTTCGGGATACACCAAAGAGCAGATTACAGCCGATGAAACCGTATCCTTCCCCTATGTTTTCGGCATAGGCTCGGCTGTTATGATTATCGGCATGCTTATACTCATGTTCTTCGTAAAAGAGGAGGACACAAGCATAAAGCTTAAGGGCGACATGAACGCCTACGCCGACGCAAAGGCAAAGCGCGCCGCCGAAAAAGAGGCCGCAAAAGCCGAAAAAGCCGCACGCAAGGCCATAAAGCTTTCTGCGGGTGAAAAACGCAGCCTTCTGTTTATGCTCGCGTGTCTTTTCTTCCTGTTCTGCGGCACCAACGCCATAACAACATTCTTCTCACTTTTCGCGCAGGAAATTCTTCATAAGATTACATCCGAAGCTACAATTCTTATGCTCATATTCGCCGTTGTAAGTGCTCTTGCGGCTCTCCCGGCGGGCAAGATGGGCAAGAAAGTCGGCAGAAAAAAGACTATTATGGCAGGTCTTGCCACATTCCTCGCCGCGTTCATCATTTTCTTCGGCGTATTTATCGCTCTTCTCGGCGGCAAGGGTCTTTCAATCGGCAGCTATGTCACGATAAATAACGACTACACCACAATCGATGACGCTATAAACAACTATAATTCCGAGCTGTCCGACAAGGCGAAGGACGCAGGCACGGAGCTTGCTTCCGATGATGTTCTGTCGATTGAAGGCTACATCGCCTATGTTACAAGCGGCAATACAGACGAGAGATATGAAGCGTTTGAAAATTATCTCATCGAAAACAGCGGCGCCAATATCAAAAATCACATGATAAACGATGCCGTTTCCGTTCTCGGTGCGGATGAAAACATCACATACGGCGAGGCCGTGGCGACAATTGCCGACAGCGTTGACGACATCACGAACATACTCGGCATTCTTGTTTATCCCGTTCTTATTCTCGGCGGTGCCGCAAATATGTTCATTACCGTTAATACTCTTCCGCTCGTTCTTGAAATCGGCGGTGTTGAGAAGGTCGGCACGTTCACAGGCTACTATTATACCGCTACATTCTCCGCGCAGATTGCGTCTCCCATTCTCTACGGCTTTATCAGAATGTTCGCGGGCACGTATATGTCGCTGTTCTATTACAGCCCCATTGTTTTCGCACTCGCTATGCTTATGCTTGTATTCGTAAAGCACGGTGAAGCAATTCCCGATGAGCTTATAAAAGAAGCGGAGGAAGCGGACGATTAAGGGTTGGCTCTTATGCGAGATTCGTGCGGATTTGGCAGCTGTTGACAAGAGAGGGAATAGTTTACAATTAAGAATTAACAATTAACAATGTCGGAAGACACTGCGTGTCTTGGATTGTAAGCTTCGCAGATTGCTGATTCTTGTGGTTGCCCGAAACTTTGTACAGCACTTGGCTTTATGAATATCCGAAAAACTTAATATTTCAATTAAGCCGTTCCGCCGTATATTTCGACGGAGCGGCTTTTGATAATAATTAGCAATTAGCAATAGGAGTAATGCAGAATGTAGAATGAAGAATTCATAATGAAGTGGACCTGTATAATAAAAGTGTACATTTGAAGTTCGTAATGATATAATGCAAATA